>SLQE01000345.1 GCA_007131635.1 Bacteroidota bacterium
GACAAGTCCGCCTGCACGGCCTTGCCGATACTTCGTCCCAGGTAGCACTCCCGGGGTTGTATCATCTTCATTACAGCATGATAAGGAACTCCTGTAGTTCCTTGTCTTCACGGCACAAGCAAAGAACGCAGAGGTTTTTTTAACCATTCTCTGCGACCTTTGCGGCCTCTGCGTTAAAAAAGGAATATGGATAATCCATATATAAATCATTTTATGGATTATTCAAACGTTAAGCAGCATCTGCCTCCGCATTTCACAAAACAATCCGTGAAATCTCTGCCAATCACAAGCAGTCGCAGCTATTTAAACCGGAATACACTTGAAGTTATTATATAATTACCGCATCTTACACACATTATCTCCACAACAACCGGAATACCATGCAAAACCCAAAATCCATATCCGCATTCTACGATAATCTCGCATCCGATTACGATACGATGACCGATTTCGAAAACCGGCTCGGGCGGGAAGCGGCGGTGTTTCGTCCTATCATCGACAGGCTCGCAATACAAACCGCGCTCGATGCCGGCGCGGGGACGGGGTTTCACTCCCTCGTTCTGTCGAAGCTCGGCGTCAATGTAACCGCCGTCGATATATCCGCGGAGATGATAGGGAAATTAAAAGAGAACTCGGAGAAATTACGGATTCCGGTAGATGCCGTTGTATCGGATTTTGAAACACTCACCAAACACATATCGGCCACCTTCGATGCGGTCTTCTGCCTCGGCAACTCGCTCGTGCATCTGCTTACCGAAGATGCGCTACTGAAAAGCATTTCAAATTTTCACTCGTTATTAAAACCCGGCGGCGTGCTTGTGATTCAAATCCTGAACTACGACCGCATCATAAAAGAACGAAACCGCGTGCAAAGCATAAGAAAGGCGGGAGATACGACGTTCATCCGGTTTTACGACTATTGTGAGAACCGACTCTTTTTCAACATCTTAACAGTAAAAGAAGCAGACAATAAAATAGACCATACGATAAACACCGTCGAGTTACACCCGCTTTTAAAAGAAGAGATGTCGATATATCTTGAACGTGTCGGATTCATATCTACCGAACATTACGGTTCGCTCAGGTTCGAGTCCTTCGATGAAAACAAATCATCTAATTCGGTAACGTTGGCGGTAAAATAATTTTTTAATGCCCGTTGCAGATACCTTCGAAAAGCGTATATACCTAATTACATCAGATACCCGGGAGTGTAGAATATTTCAACAGAGAAAAATCTAAATATTCAACAGTTTCTTATCTTTGGTAAACTTAATACCTCTAACTTCCTAAAAATAAAAAATTATCCCCCCATCCCCCAATTATAACCAAAATAACCACATTTCATACTATCATATATGGTATTATTTTTGCAGGCATATCCTTGTAGATATCCTCTACAATCGGTGTTTTGGGCGTGTCGGTTGTGCAAAGGATAGATGTCCAATCACTCGCAATTCTAAGGAGGAAAAAAGCAATTGAAATCTATCCAAACCGGATCTACCAATCAATTGTTCTCCCACCTTGTCAGTGATACTAATCCACGCTACTTTAACCAATTTCATAAGGATAATGCGTATGAATAAATTTACAATTTTATTCCTTGCTGTGTTATTTTGCGTTCCCTTTACCGGTTTAGCTCAGTGGGAGTTTGAGAGTGTCATGCCCCTCGACTCGGCACACACAGCAAACGCGGTTACACACGGTATCGCCGTTGACCCTGATGGCTATGTGTGGACTCACAGGTTCTTTAACTGGTCACGATGGGCACGGGGAGAGGGTGATACGATTAATGTCGATGGTCTCTGGAGAATCAGCCCCGATGGTACAACCGTCGATACAATATTAGCCGTTACTTTAGCCGACACCTTATTTCCTCTGATACAAGGTAGAGGTATGCGTGCCGATCATAATGGTAATATCCTGGCTGCCTATGCACACCGGTTGTTAAGGGTTGACTATAAAACCCACGAGGTATTGGATGTGTATGAACATCCAAATAGTTTAGCGCTCACAACACCGGGTGTTGACGCCCAGGGAAATATTTACATAGGTACCGTATTGGCTGAAGCACCGGTACGTGTGTATGATGCCGACTTCAATTTCATAATGCCGGCAATCACCCCCACCGGTATTTCACGTAGTCTCGAAGTTACGCAGGATGGTTTAACCCTGTTTTATCTCTCGCCGGGAGAAAATGCGGTTTTAAAATACACTCGTGCAGATGAGTTTGACGTATTCCCCGAAGTCCCCGATACCATACTACAGGGTATGAGAGTCGTATCCGCTATGGTAAACAGGGCAACAGGACATCTGTGGGTCAGCGCAGGCGATAATGCCGAAAGGCCCAATCAATATCCGGGTGTGGAAACCGAATGGGAACCTTTTACCTGGTACGAATATGATATTGCAAACGATCAGGTCCTCAATCACATTACGTGGTTTAATATTGAGAATAGCTGGCGCAAGGTTGCCGATGGTGTGCTAGTTCCGGCAGAACCATGGGAAGATGGAGCACACGGTCCCTGGCCGCGGGCTATTGCCTTTGATAATGAAGGAACTTCAGCTTACATCGGTCACTGGACCTATGCTATAATTCCCGCCATCCAGAAGTGGACATTCGAGGACGTCCCCGAAATTCCATTTGCGGGATCTCAATCGTGTCAGATGTGCCACGGTGGATTATACAACGACTGGCAGAAATCCGGCCATGCCTACATGCTTGTCAGAAGCGAAGGCGCCAATCCACCGGTATATCCGGATCTCGAAATCGAAATGAATGTCGGCGGTGAAACATATACAGTCACCCCCGGTGTTCCCGAACCTCCACCCGGACTTGAATGGGAAGATATAAGATGGGTGAATGGCGGATTCTTCTGGAAATCACGATTTATTGATAATGAAGGTTATGCCTTGACCGGTCCGAACCGGCAGTATAATAACGCACCCGGTCGATGGGGAGCCTGGGATCCGGAAGGCAAGAGACCTTACAACTATAACTGTTTTGTCTGTCATACTACAGGGCCGAGACCGGATGATCCAGACGGATTATTTGCCGATCTTCCAGGTCTTGAAGGCGGTAGCTGGTTCGAAGCCGGTGTCGGATGCGAAGCGTGTCACGGACCGTCGAGCTTCCACGTTCCCGCCCTGGGCGGCGCGGTTGGTAATAAACCGCCGCAGTTAGATGGTTTTCAAACATGCTACTTCTGTCATGCACGAGCTCAGAATGAAATGTCCGAATGGCGCGCACGTACCGTCAACGATGTTCCGACCGGCTTTATCCGTCACCGTGAACAAGGCGATATGATGCTCGCATCAACACACATGACCAATGCCGGAATGGACTGTGCAACGTGCCACGACCCGCATAAGAGTGTAGTTTTCAAGCAGGGTGGAATCAGTACAACCTGTGAAGATTGCCATACCGGAAAAGAAATCAACATCCTCGACGGCGCGGGTGATGTCATTGCAGCAAAATCTGCAAGTTGTGTGGATTGTCATATGCCGTATGCAAGTCGGAGCGCTACACAATTTAGTCCTTACGAGGCAGATGTTCGGGGTCACTACTGGAGAATCCTCACCGAACCGATTACAATGTTCGAGAACCTCGATACTACCTACAGAGAAGACGGCAGTATTGCGGGACTCTGGATTCATATCGATGAAGACGGTCATTCGGGATTAACGCTCGATTATTCCTGTATGAATTGCCACATCGATAAAGATGTCGAGTGGGCAGCACAATATGCAGCGAATATTCACGATGGCATATCAAATGTTGAGCTCATTGCAGGCGAAACACCGCATACCTACTCACTGTCACAGAACTATCCGAACCCGTTCAACCCGACAACAACCATTAATTTCTCGGTTCGCGAACAGGGTCACGCCACGTTGACGATCTACAACTCGATCGGTCAAAGAGTAGAAACTCTCGTTAACGAGGTTGTCAATCCGGGACAGTATAGTGTCACGTGGGATGCATCGAACGTATCATCGGGTGCATACTTCTATCGCCTTGAGGTCAATGGATATGCATTGATGAAGCGTATGATATTGATCAAATAAGCGGTAGGTTGTATATCTTACCCGTTATTTGTAAATACAAAAGCCGCCTGTTTTTTGAAAGCAGGCGGCTTTTTTATGAGTCCACTCCGAACCCGAAAATCCTCAGATATAGCTCCCCACTTGATTGTGCTGATGAAATATCAGTACGCTGTTGAATATTCCAACACCATATTCCTAAACATACGACAATAATCCTCGATTATTCTTAAAAAGAATAAAAAATATGCTATATATTTTAAATATTAGCTTGGTACAATTATTGCTTTAGTTATTGTATATAGGCTTTTGTTAATTTCCTTAACCACTAAATCTGTCCCTTACAATAAACGCGCATCACATCTATTACTAAACCAAGAGGAGGACAAAATGACAAAATTTTTATCACTTTGTTGCCTGGTAATTTTGCTTGTATATTTGCCGGTAACAGCACAAACCGATACGACATTCGCGAGCTCACAATCGTGTTCGGGTTGTCATGCCGGTTTATATACGGAATGGCAGAAGACGGGTCACGCATATATGCTTGTCAGAAGTCAGGACGCCAATCCGCCTGAATACCCTGAACTCGAAATTGATATGAATGTTGGCGGTCAGACTTTTACCGTTACACCCGGAGTACCCGAGCCGCCTCCGGGATTAGATTGGGAAGATATCGGGTGGGTTAGCGGTGGTTTCTTCTGGAAATCACGATTTATCGATAATGAAGGTTATCTTATCACCGGCCCGAACCGGCAATACAATAACGCACCGGGTCAATGGGCAGCATGGGGTGATGAAGGTAAAAGACCGTATGACTACGACTGTTTTGTGTGTCATACCACCGGACCCAGCCCTACCAGTATAATTGAGGCAGATGAAGCTAAAATCACCGTCACCGTTTCCGATCTGGGCCTGGAATTCGGTTCAATCGATAATTGGGAGGCGTCACTTTACGCCGGAGCCATAATCGGCGAAGAAACAGGCGGCCGCTTTACAGACTGGATAGCTGCTGATAATGGCGCCGTTGTGTTTTCTCTCCCTCATCAAATAAGGGAAGGCAGCGAGGCTCCCTGGGGTATTCCTAATGATACCTATGTTCGGATCCGCCACGTCGGTGAAAATGCGTATCCTACATTCGATATGGTCGGCGATCCTTTTACCCTCGACTACCAGGAATATATGGTCCATTTTGAAATAAATGGAGAAAATTTCGCCACAGAGAAAGCCAGCATTAGTGTCACATTATCCGATCTCGGTCTGGAATTCGGCGCCATTGATAATTGGGAAGCTTCCATCTATGCCGGTGCTGAAATCGGGGAAGAAACAGGGGGCAGATTTACCGATTGGAAAGAAGCTGAGAACGGGGTTGTGAAATTCCATTTACCGGATGAAATACGGGAAGGCAGGGAAGCTCCCTGGGGTGTGCCTAATGATACCTATGTCCGGATACGTCACGTCGGTGATGGTGTTTATCCTACATTCGATATGGTGGGTGATCCCTTTACTCTCGAATATCAAAACTATATTGTCCATTTCGACATAGAGGGAGTAAATGAAGATGTTGACGAGAATGCCAGTATCAGTGTTACTTTAACCGATCTGGGTTTGGAATTTGGTGCTATCGAAAATTGGGAGGCCTCACTCTATGCCGGTGCTGAAATCGGGGAAGAAACCGGCGGCAGATTTACCGACTGGAAAGAAGCGGTGAACGGAGTAGTCAGATTCGATTTACCCAATGAGGTACGTGAAGGCAGAGAAGCCCCCTGGAATGTCACCGACGATACCTATGTCCGGATCCGTCACGTCGGTGATGATGTTTATCCTACATTCGATATGGTCAGCGATGCATTCACTTTGGAATATAATAATTATGCTGTAGAATTCGTTCTGGAGGGCGAGAACGAATCCACCGAAAATGATAATGGTACGATGGTTGTGGCACATCTACAGGACAAGGGGGGAGAATTCGGCACACCGGGTGATTGGGAGGCATCGCTTTATGCCGGCGCAGTGGCGGGTGAAGAAACCGGCGGCCGCTTTACAGACTGGGTTGCCGTTGACAATAACACCGTTGCCTTTAATCTTCCGGACGACGTACGCGATGGCAGTGAAGCCCCATGGGATGAAGACGCATACATCCGGGTACGGCCGGTAGACCGTGCGGAAGGTTATCCGCAGTATGACTTTGTCGGATTACCGTTTACACTTACAGAAGGTCAAAAAATCGATAGCTATTTGCACCTCACCAGATCAGCCGCTATGAGTGAAGATGCAATAATTACGGTACACCTCGTTGATCACGGAGGAGAGTTCGGCAGACCCGGTGATTGGGAAGCCTCGCTCTATGCAGGTGCAGTGGCAGGAGAAGAAACCGGTGGTCGTTTTACGGACTGGGTCGCCTTAAACAATAGCGCAGTTGTGTTCGCCTTGCCCGAAGACGTGCGCGACGGCAGTGAAGCCCCGTGGGATGAAGACGCATATATCCGGGTACGGCCGGTAGACCGTGCGGAAGGTTATCCGCAGTATGACTTTGTCGGATTACCCTTCGTATTAGTTAAAGGTCAAAATATCAACAGCTCGCTGCATCTCTATAGATCTGCCGATACGGGTGAAGATGCAATGATTACTGTACAGCTCGTTGATCACGGAGGAGAGTTCGGCACACCGGGTGTTTGGGAGACCTCACTTTATGCCGGCGCAGTGGCAGGTGAAGAAACCGGCGGCCGCTTCACAGATTGGGTTGCCGTTGATAATGACGCCGTTGTCTTCAACCTTCCCGGTGATGTGCGCGATGGCAGTGAAGCCCCGTGGGATGAAGACGCATATATCCGGGTACGGCCGGTAGACCGTGCGGAAGGTTATCCGCAGTTTGACTTTGTCGGTCTGCCATTTATGTTAACAAGGGGACAAAATATAAGCAGCAATCTGCATTTCATCCGGTCAGCCGAAGTATATACCGAACATCCCGGGTTCGCAGGCGGTAGCTGGGCAGAAGCCGGCATCACCTGCGAAGCGTGTCACGGACCCTCAAGCTTTCACGTTCCCGCTGCCGGCGGCGCCGTTGCTAACAGACCGCCGAAGATAGATGGATTCCAGACCTGCTATTATTGTCACGCACGAGATCAGAATGAAATGTCCGAATGGCGCGCACGTACCGTCAACGATGTCCCGACCGGCTTTATCCGGCACCGTGAACAGGCCGATATGATGCTCGCATCGACACATATGACCAATGCCGGTATGGACTGTGCAACGTGCCACGACCCGCATAAGAGTGTCGTTTTCGATCAGGGTGGAATCAGTACAACTTGTGAAGATTGCCACGCCGGGAAAGAAATCAATATTCTCGACGGCGCGGGTGATGTCGTTGCAGCAAAATCCGCCAGCTGCGTGGATTGCCACATGCCGTATGCAAGTCGAAGCGCTACACAATTCAGTCCGTACGAATCCGACGTCAGAGGTCACTTCTGGAGAATCCTGACCGAGCCGATTACAATGTTCGAGAACCTCGATACTACCTACAGAGAAGACGGCAGTATTGCGGGACTCTGGATTCATATCGATGAAGACGGTTATTCGGGATTAACACTCGATTACTCCTGTATGAATTGCCACGTCGATAAAGATGTTGAATGGGCAGCACAGTATGCAGTGAATATCCACGACGGTTTAACAAATGTCGAGCTCATTGCAGGTGAAACACCGCATACCTACTCA
>SLQE01000442.1 GCA_007131635.1 Bacteroidota bacterium
AGCTTGAGGTTGGGAAAATACGATAAAAAGCAGTTAATTGTTATTGGTTATTGGTTATTGGTTAATTGTTATTTCGCTAAACACCAACAGCGTTATAGATAATTCACCCATTAACCAATAACAATTAACCATTAACCTATCCAAATTCCAGTAACTTTTTTCACATAACACAGCAATGAACAGTCCAACATACTAAAGAAAAAACGACATGAAAAACTACGCACTTTATGATGTTCCGAAAATTACTTCAATCCAGGATATGGTCCTGCAATCTGCAAAGAAGCACGGATCAAAAGCGGCGCTTGAAGACCTGAATGACACACCGATCAAAAAAGTCACGTATCAATCACTGCTCGATAATGTGCTTCGCTTCGGGAATGCCCTGAAAGAACTGGGCATCAAGGAGCGGAGCCATATTGCCGTCATCGGTGAAAACCGCGTACAGTGGGGGATAACCTATCTGACCGCAATGTGTTTCAACCACGTGATTGTTCCGATCGATAAAAATCTCAACACGAATGAGATACTCAATATTATTCACGAGTCGGATGCCTCTGTTATTGTTTTCTCGGGTGCATTTGAGAGTGTCTTTGAGGAAAAGCACGGTGCTTTTAAAAAGCTCAAGCACTATATCAGCATGGATTTACCGGCTGCAAACGAAGACTTCCTTTCGATGACCGAGATGATCGGAAAAACCGACCCTCACGATGCCGGCTCGCTTCCGGACATTAATCCCGATGATCTGGCCGAGATAATCTTTACCTCGGGTTCACTCGGGAGAGCGAAGGGAGTTATGCTGTCACAAAAAAATCTCGCGGCAAATCTGGTGTCCATGGTAGCGATGATTCTCATCGACGAGAATGACAGGTTTTTATCGGTTCTTCCGATGCATCATACGTACGAATGTACATGCGGATTTTTATGTCCGCTCTATACGGGAGCATCCGTACATTATTCGCGCTCTTTGAAAACCGTCGTTGATGACTTGCAGCAGGTAGAGGCAACGATCCTGCTGGGTGTCCCTCTACTCTATGATAAAATGTTCAAGGCAATCAAGCGGGGTATCAACGAAAAAGGGGCGACAAAAGCACTCATCGGACCAATGGTAAAAGTGACCGATATTATGCAAAAAGTCGGTTTAAAGGATGCCAAACGGAAGCTTTTCAAAGAGCTTCACAAGAAATTCGGTGGTTCGATAAGGATGTTTATTGCCGGCGGTGCAGCCCCCGATCCGCTCGTGGCGAAAGGATTGCGCGAGTTCGGATTCACATTCATCCAGGGATACGGCCTCACCGAAACCGCTCCGATCATTGCCCTTAACCGGCTGTACTTTCATAAAGATGACGCTGCAGGTTTACCGATGCCGGGCGTTGAATTGAAGATCCACGAACCGGATGCAGATGGAGTCGGTGAAATATGGGCAAAAGGTCCGAACGTTATGCTCGGTTATTATAAAAATGAAGAACTCACGAATCAGGTGATGGAGGACGGTTGGTTTAAAACGGGAGACCTTGGCTATTTTGATAAAGATGGCTTTCTGCATATATGCGGACGCAAAAAGAACGTGATAATCGCAAGCAACGGAAAAAATGTATTTCCCGAAGAAGTTGAAGACATTCTTAACAGGAGTCCGTTTATTCAGGAATCACTGGTCTACGGTGAAGAAGATGCGAAAGAGAAAGAGAGAATAGCCGCGAAAATCGTCGTGGACGGCGAAGCGATGATCGCTTACGCGGAAAAGAAAGAAGTCAAAATAACGAAAGAAATGATGCATACCGTGATTGCAAAGGCGGTGGAAGAGACAAACAACCAGTTGTCATCTTATAAAAGGGTCCGGAAATTTTATATCCAGGATAAGGAATTTGAGAAAACAACCACACAGAAAATAAAACGGTATAAGGTAACCGGTGAACAAGAGGTAACCGAAGCACAGGATTGAAAATAACATCAATCGGTAAAACCTGCTGCCGGTAATGTATATGAAGAACGAGGATGATTGGTTGATTGGATGATTGAATGATTGGTTTTGATTATTTTGTGTGATACTGAACTAAAAAGGAGTTTGTTATGTATAGATTGTCTATTATAATATTTGTAATCATCTATCTTAGCTTGCCTGTTTTCCCGCAGGTATTACCGGAAAATGCTGAATCGATAAGCGGTTTCAGTATATATGAAACGGTTGACCGGCTTGCTTCGGAAGAATTCCGGGGAAGACATACGGGTGATCGGGGGTACACCGATGCCGCGGTATGGATTGCCGGTATGTTTGAGGAATGGGGACTGGTGCCTGCAAGCGAAGAGCATGGTTATATGCTTCCGTTCCCGATACAATATACGATCATCAATGATGCATCGATGTCGGTGTATATTTTTGACGAGGGAGATGAGTCCGGCTATCGGGAAGTCGTGCTCGAACCGGAGAAGGGTTTTCTTCCTCTGTTATACAGCGATTCGGCTGACCGGACCGCGGAGGTCGTTTTTGTCGGATGGGGTATCCATGCACCCGAGCTGGGTTACGATGATTATTTCGGCGTCGAGACGGAAGGAAAATTTGTCATGTGCTTTCGCGGGACACCTGATCCACGGGACAGACGATACCAGGTCCACGATGAACACCGTACACGGATGCAGCGGGCAAAAGAGAACGGGGCGCTCGGTCTGATATATATATATGAGGAACCGATCGCTAACCCCAACGGTGATTGGATTGAAAATTTTACCCCCGTAAAGATAAGCTACGCTGCAGCAAATATGTTGCTCGAAGAAAAAGGATTTACCGCTTCCGGACTCCGGTCGGATCTGTTAAAGTATAAGCGCCCGATATCCTTCCCGCTTAAATCCAAAGTGAGGATTCACGTTGAATCGGATCATTACCCCGAAGCCACGGGCTATAATGTCGCGGGGTTTGTCGAAGGAAGCGTTCCATCATTACGTAATGAGGTCGTTGTCGTCGGAGCCCATCTTGATCATTGCGGTACGCATATGGGATTACTCTTTGGGGGCGCCGATGACAATGCAAGCGGTAGTGCCGTCGTTATTGAAGTAGCGAAAGCTTTTGCCGAAAACAGAATTGAAACGGAACGATCCGTAATGTTCGTTTTATTCGGAGCCGAAGAAATGGGACTGATCGGCGCGCGGTATATAGTCGATAATTTCCCGGAACGTTTCACCGATATTACAGGCATGATCAATTTCGATATGGTCGGTGCCGGAGACGGTGCCTTCTGCGGATATAGTGCGGGACATAACGAATTGAGGGAGCTTGTGGCAAGGAACGACGAGTATATAGAAACAGTGCAATCATTTTACCCGATAGGAGATATCGGTGTCAGGGGCAGCGATCACGCCGCGTTTCATTTAAAGGGTATACCGGTGCTTTATTTCGTTTCCAACGGTCCGCATATTAAATATCACACAACCGGCGATACAATTTACCGGATGAATCCGTCGGTGTTGGAGGACATTGCAAGGATTGGATACCTGAGCGCCATCGATTTAGGGAACAAATAGAAGTGGTATCTAAGTGTACTATTTTGTAACTTTTTATAATCGGTAAACCACCGTTCCATTCACCATAAGGAGGAGATACAATATGTCAAATAGTGTATATAAGATTATCGAGTTAATCGGCACGAGTCAGAC
This sequence comes from Bacteroidota bacterium, assembly GCA_007131635.1. Classification (GTDB taxonomy): domain Bacteria; phylum Bacteroidota; class Ignavibacteria; order T3Sed10-11; family T3Sed10-11; genus T3Sed10-11. The sequence goes on from SLQE01000442.1 coordinate 3,646, forward strand.
ATCGTGGGAAGATGCCGCAAAATCGGCGGTTGAAACGGCATCGAAGTCATTACGGGATCTACGGATTGCAGAAATATCGCAGCTGGATATGAAAGTGGAAGACGGAAAAGTAACTGCATATCGCGCGAAGGTCCGCGTATCGTTTAAATACCATACAGAGTGAATCTACCGGACGGGATTACCGGAACAGTGATGTACCTTCGGTAGTCCCGTCCGATACTATGAAAGGTATAAAGTCCTGATCATGAATGATGTAATACAGTATGAAATATTCGGTGTGCCGCTTATCCGCTACGTGATTGCATTGGGTGTTATTATTGCCGCCCTCATTATCCGCAAGATTTTTGACCGATATATAGGTAAACAGCTTTTAAAGTGGGTATCGAAAACTAAAATTAGGTATGATGATTTAATTGTTCAAGCTATCATCCCCCCGGTAAATCTGCTTATAGTTCTGTACGGAATCATTATCGCAACATCCATCGTTGAATTACCGATCAGTAAATTCTTAACCGAAGCATTACGTGTAACACTGGCAGTTGTTGTGGTGTGGATCGCATATCGCTTGTGCAAACCGATCAGTGAGATTTTACGGGATGTAATGTCCAGGTCTGATGATGCACTCGCAATACAGTTTGTGCCGATTATCAGAACCAGCCTGCAGGTTGCTGTCATTATTATCGGCGGTATACTTATTTTACAAAACTCCGGCTATGAGGTCGGCAGCTTGATCGCCGGATTGGGTATTGGCGGTCTTGCCATCGCGCTTGCCGCACAGGAGACGGTATCGAATATCTTTGGTACACTGGTTATGTTTACCGATAAACCGTTCAAAGTTGGCGATTGGGTACAATTCAAAAATGTCGATGGGGATGTTGAAAGTATCGGGTTTCGGTCAACGCGCATACGGACCTGGGCGAAATCGATACAGGTCGTTCCAAATAAATTGCTTACATCCGAAGTAATCGAGAATTGGTCGGTTATGCCAAAACGACGGGTGAGAATGACAGTCGGGGTCCAATATGACAGCCCGCCGGAAAAAGTGGACGAACTTACACGCAGAATATATCAATTGTTACAAAGTCATCCTCAGATTAATCAGGAATATATGATAGTCGCATTCACGGATTTCGGCCCCTCCTCGCTTGACATATTCATTTATTATTTCACCTCGGTGACTGCCTGGAAGGATTATATGCATATTCGTCAGGAAATTAATATTGGCATAATGAAGATTGTAGAAGAACTTGGGTTAAGTTTTGCGTTTCCAAGTCAGACAGTATATTTTGGCGATGATTTGCGCTTGAAATCGGACAATGGTATCCAACGCAATTACGATCCGACACTCCCGCAATAGTCAGTTTCCCTGCGTATCTCAAAGGCCGGTACCAATATTTGTTATAGTTCTTGCAAATAAAAAAGGATTTTATTAATTTAAAACAAGTTTTTTATCATCCCTTAGTTGCTTACTATAGTTACCGATGATGAATCTTAAGTATGTGAGCTTCCAAACCCGGAGAGAGGATCTGTTTTCCCGGGGGACAAAATTCCAGAAGGAATACTTGGCAGAACCACACACAACCCGGAATGAATAGTCGAGTGTTTATTTTTTTAAATCTGAAAAACCCCGTAATACATAGTTGAGGATAACGATAAAAGCGGATATTCTTGTTTACGTGAAGTATTATTTCATTATCAAGGAATCGATAGTAAATCTCGTCTTAATTGAATATACAAAGGTACCTAATGGATAAATCCCTGCTTGACCACATTTTAAGAATTCGCCTCCCTGTTACAATTTTTGTAATTATCGTTGCATTTACAATAACTTATTTTGCATCACGGGCCGAGAGAGACGGTATCGGCTATACACCGACGCAGCCGATTGACTTCTCTCATGCATTGCATGCGGGCGAAATGCAGATTGACTGCCAGTATTGTCATACGGGCGTTGAAAAAGGCAGACACGCGAATATTCCATCGGTATCGAGCTGTATGAATTGTCATGCCATAGCAAAGAGGGATTCTCCCCAAATACAAAGGCTAACCCGTCACTATGAAGAGGGCATTCCGCTGGAATGGGAGCGCATACACCGGGTACCCGATTTTGCATACTTCAGTCATAGTGTTCACGTCAATAAAGGAATCGATTGTGCAAATTGCCATGGGAATGTAGAACAAATGGATAAAGTCGGGCAGGTCCAGTCATTTACTATGGGTGCGTGCCTGGATTGTCACCGTGAACCTCATAAACAAATGCCGGAATTAGCGGGCCTCATACAGAAAGGACCCGAAGATTGTGCGGCGTGTCACCGTTAACGAAGAGATTATGGAATCAATAAATAAAAAACGTATGACGATGAACAGAATAAAATTCTTTTCTTTATCCGCTAAAGGAGTACTTGCTCTGATAGCCGTAAAATTGATACCGTTTCGTTTTACAGGAATGAAATCCACAGATAAGAAAACAATCAAAGTTCGTATACATCCTTTTGCCGTACGGAGAAACAACAGGGATAGTAAGCATGGCTGAACAAATGAAAGATAAAAATCAACAGCAGGAACAGGTCGACGTCCATTACTGGAGAAGTTTCAGAGAGCTTTACCGGGATCCGCAGCTTCTTGAAGAAAAACACCGGGAGTTTAAAGAAGGGGTGACAGACGATTTCTCCCCCGATCAGCTTTCACAGATATCAAGAAGAAAATTTTTCGCGTTGGTCGGTGCATCAGCCGCATTGGCCGGTGCGGGGTGTACAGATTACCGGGAAAAAGGTGCTGTTGTCCCATACAATAAACAACCGGAGGAGGTTTTACCGGGCAAACCGAATTTTTATGCTTCTACCTGTACTGCCTGTCCGACTGCCTGCGGCATCCTGATAAAAACACGGGAAGGAAGACCGATAAAAGTCGACGGAAATCCCGACCATCCCGTCAGTAAAGGAAAAATCTGTTCGAAAGGACAGGCAAGTATCCTTAATCTCTATGATCCCGCAAGATTGAGAAACCCCAAAAAGAAAAACGGAAATTCCATCACCTCCGTTGCATGGAAAAATGTTGATGAGCATATCAGATCGTCGATCACTGCAAGCGTGGAGAGCGGAAAAGAGATTGCCATTATTACCCACTCGGTTGTTTCACCGACGGCAAAGAAACTTCTGGACGAATTTGCGCAATCTTATCCGGGAACCAGAGTGTATGCCTATGAATTATTTCATGAGGAGAACAGAAATAATGCGTGGAGAAAATGTTACGGATCCGGGACATTCCCCCTTCTGAAATGGGATGAAGCAAAGGTTGTTCTTTCTCTCGAATCGGATTTTCTCGGAAACGAGGGGAATAAGATCGAACAGGTTCGTCTGTTCACCGACGGTCGCGATATAATGAAGACCGACACGTTCAACCGTCTTTATTCGGCGGAAAGTGCAATGACCCTTACCGGCATGAATGCCGATTACCGGCTCCGCATCAAAGCCGATCGTCAGCTTGAATTCGTACTTTCCCTTCTGAACGAAATTGTGGTAAAAAAGGGAGCAGGAGAGGTATCACTCTCTGCTTTGGGCGTTATCTCGAAATATTCTTTAACAGATTTTATCGAAACGAACGGGCTCCCGGAAAAAGTCATAAGTCATCTCATAGATGACCTTCTGGCAAACAGAGGAAAGAGTATCGTGCATGCCGGTCGTTCCTTATCCGAAGACGTTCACATTGCGGTGAATGTCTTAAACGAAGCTCTCGGAAATACGGCACTCTATCTCACATCAAGCGAACCTGTCACGTACCATACATTATCCCCGAAAGATGAATTGTCGGAATTAATTGAGAAAATGTCGAGCGGTGAGGTGGGTGTTCTTATAAATTACGATAGTAATCCCGTTTATCATCTGCCATCCGATTATGGTTTTACCGATGCAATGAAGCAAGTCCCGACGGTGATAACGCTCACGGAACTTGACTCCGAAACATCGCACGAAAGCCATTATGTATTACCTATAAATCATACCTTTGAATCGTGGGGAGATGCTCAGACAAGAACCGGTTATTACAGTCTCCAGCAGCCGGTCATTGCACCTCTCCTTGACACAAGACAAAAAGAAGAAATCCTGTTGCGATGGATGTCCGCAGAAGACAATACTGATGGGAACCCTTATCATCGATATCTGATGGATCACTGGGAAAATGCGATTTACGCCGGAGCACGCCGAAGTGTCGATTTCAGAACATTCTGGTATGCTGCATTGCACGATGGTGTGATCACGGAAAGAGCGGAATCCCGTTCCTTCAATAGAGTGAACCCTGATGCATTAGGAGGAATCGAACTTCCCGCTGCCGGGGAAGGATTTACACTGTTATTACAGGAGAGTTATTTCCTGGGTGACGGTAAATTTGCCAACAATGGCTGGCTTCAGGAAATCCCTCATCCGGTTTCGAAAATTGCGTGGGATAATTATGCGGCAATATCGGATGCATCAGCTAAAAAACTTGGTGTGAAAAATGATGATCTGGTGACGATCGAAACAGACGGCAGGAGTCTCGATCTTCCGGTTTTTGTCCAGCCCGGTACGGCTGACGGTGCAGTCGCAGTTATGCTCGGATACGGAAGGACGAAAACCGCCGTTGTTGCCGACAATGTCGGGTTCAACGCCAACCTGCTCATGTCGAAAGACAGCCGGCAGTCACCCTGGGTGTATACCGGAGTTTCAGTTAAAAAAGCGAGAGGAACATACAGGGTTGTATCAACACAGGAACATCACGCGTTTGATATTCCGCGGGTCCAGGATATTCATTATATAAGGCATATCATTCAGGAAGGTACGATCGAGAAATATCAAAAAGACCCTGATTTCCTTGATGAATACAAGCACGATCTTTTCAGCATAACTACACAAAAGGAATACACCGGAGTCAAATGGGCAATGTCGATCGACCTGAATAAGTGTATCGGTTGTGCCGATTGTGTTACTGCCTGTAATGTCGAGAATAACGTCCCCGTTGTCGGGAAAGATCAGGTCCAGGTCGGAAGAGAAATGCACTGGATCAGGATCGATCGTTATTACTCGGGTACGCCCGAAGAACCGAAAATCGCTATGCAGCCGATGTTGTGCCAGCACTGCGATAAGGCGCCATGTGAAAATGTCTGCCCGGTCGTTGCGACCGTACACAGCGAAGACGGTTTGAATCAAATGGTGTACAACCGCTGTGTCGGCACGCGGTATTGTTCAAACAACTGTCCTTACAAGGTGAGAAAATTTAATTTCTTCAACTTCAGAGATCACTTCAGGAGAGGTTATTACCGGAGTGATCTGGTAGAGCTGGTAAACAATCCCGAGGTAACCGTACGGTCGCGCGGTGTCATGGAAAAATGTACTTTCTGTGTACAGAGAATTTCCGATGCCCGTGAGACTGCGACGCAGGAGGGAAGACCGTTAAAGGGAAGTGACGTGACAACGGCCTGTCAGGACGCCTGCAATGCAGATGCGATCGTATTCGGCGATATGAATGACCCTGAATCAAAAATTGCAAAATACAGGGATCATAACCTCGGTTATGTCGTTTTGGAAGAATTGAACGTCAGACCGAATGTTACCTATCTGGCAAAATTACGTAATATACATACGGAGGATAAATAGTGAATGCTGTTGATTACACTAAGGAACCCCCTGTTGTAGAAGGACGTCCGGCCTTAGCCGATATAGACGAAATGGTCGCCCGTCCGCTCGACGAACGACCGACGAAGAAGTTCTATATTGCGCTGAGTATAACCTTGACAATGCTGTTGATCGGTGCCGTTTCTCTCGGCTATACTTTATTCTACGGTATAGGGATGTGGGGAAACAACCAGCCGGTCGGCTGGGGATTTGATATTATTAACTTTGTCTTCTGGGTCGGTATCGGCCATGCCGGGACATTGATTTCTGCAATCCTTTTCCTTCTCCGGCAAAAATGGAGAACCGGTATTGCCCGTTTTGCCGAAGCAATGACCATATTTGCCGTTATGACGGCTGGATTGTTTCCGCTGATTCATACCGGAAGAGTCTGGCTTGCCGGTTATTTGTTTCCTTATCCGAACCAGCACCACCTGTGGGTGAATTTTACATCACCTCTTGTCTGGGACGTATTCGCGGTCTCGACGTACCTGACTGTTTCATTCGTATTTTGGTATGTCGGATTGATACCCGATTTTGCTACTCTGCGTGACAGAACAAAATCTACGGTAAAGAAAGTTATCTATTCTGTTTGCAGTCTTGGTTGGCGACATTCGGCACGCCACTGGCAGCACTATGAGAAAGCATATATGCTCCTTGCGGGATTCGCTACTCCTCTCGTGCTGTCGGTACACACCATCGTAAGTTTTGATTTTGCCGTCTCGATTATACCCGGCTGGCACACGACGATTTTCCCGCCTTATTTCGTCGCAGGTGCCATTTTCTCCGGTTTCGCGATGGTGGTAAAAATTCTCATCTTTGTTCGGAAAGTATTCGATCTTGAGGATATCATTACCATAAATCACTTTGAAAAGATGAATAAAATCATCCTTGTAACCGGCCTTATGGTCGGCTATGCTTATGCAATGGAGTTTTTTATCGCCTGGTACAGCGGGGTGAATGCAGAATTGTTCGTATTCATAAACAGAGCACTGGGTCCGTATGCATGGTCGTATTGGATTATGGTATCGTGTAACGTTGTTTTTCCGCAGTTATTCTGGTTCAAAAAAATCCGCCGTTCGATTCCGGCTATGTTTGTCATAGCACTGCTTGTGAACGTTGGTATGTGGTTTGAGCGATTTGTTATTATTGTCACCTCACTCCACAGAGACTTTTTGCCCTCAAGCTGGGGGATGTACATTCCAACGTTGACTGATTTCGGAATTCTTATCGGAAGCTTTGGTTTGTTCTTTACATTGCTACTGCTCTTTACGAAAACGCTGCCGGTTGTTTCGATTTCCGAAGTGAAAGCAGTTGTAGACGGTTCACAACCAAGCCGTCATGGAGGTGAGACTCATGAGTAAGATACTTTACGGATATACGGCATTATTTGATTCACCGGATGGAATCATGGCAGCTGCCCAAAAGACGGCTGATGACGGTTTCACAAAGTTTGATGTCCATACACCGTACCCCGTGCACGGTATGGATAAGGCAATGAAGGTCAAACCTTCAAAGCTCGGTTTTGTCACGCTGTTCTTTGGTTTGCTCGGCGGTGCACTGGCAATGTTGTTTATGTACTGGACAATGGCGGTCGACTATCCAATGGTTATCGGCGGCAAACCCCTATTCCCGTTACCGGCCTTCGGTCCCGTTACCTTTGAGGTCATCGTACTTGCGGCTACATTATCGACCGTAGCGGCAATGATCGCGTTGTTTTTCTATCTCCCGCAGAATAACCACCCTCTGCACGACACCGATTATATGAAAAATGTTTCTTCGGATAAGTACGGGTTATGTATTGAGGCGGGAGATCCGTTATTTGATGAAAAGAAAGTAAAAACATTTCTTGACGCCGCCGGCGGTAAAAACATTACGCCGATTTATAATCCGGACCCCGTTAAGTATCCTCTTCTGCAGCCGAGGTTCCTGTCTGTTTTACTCGTTGTTGCATTATCTGTGTCGGGCTTGACATACTTTACATTAAATAAATTAATGTATATGCCACCCTTCGACTGGATGTCCGAACAGGAAAAATTAACGCCACAGAGGACATATCGATTGTTTGAGGACGGGTACGGAATGCGGATGCCCGTTCAGGGTACAGTTGCCAGGGGATTTATGCCGTATCCTTACCGGGATCAACCGGTGCTTGAAGAGGAGGGGTTGGCGAATCCGCTTTTGGCAACCGAGGAGGTTTTAACTCTCGGTAAGAATAAATATAATACTTTCTGCAGTCCATGCCACGGAGATCATGGCGACGGAGACAGCAGATTACGAGGATATTTTCCGAATCCGCCGAGTCTTCATACACCGCGCGCACGGGAGTGGAGTGACGGACAGATATATCATGTGTTAACCGTCGGACAAAATGTTATGGCTTCTTACGAACCATATACGACGAGGGAGGAGCGCTGGGCTATCGTCCATTACATACGTGCTTTACAAAGAGCGAAAAATGCTTCTGATGCAGATATTCAATTGGTAAGGAGCGATAATAATGCCAGATAATATAGAATATAAAAAAAAAGAAATACCCGGAAGCGTTGAAAAAATCGGCTGGATACTGCTCGGTCTCGGTGTTATCTTAGGTGCGGTAGCTTTCCTTGTCGACTCATCCAGGGCTTTTTTCACTTACCTGATTACGTTTATGTTTGTACTCAGTGTGGCCGTCGGTGCTTTGTTTATTGTCGCACTGGAGTACCTCGCGGGTGCCGACTGGAGTGTTCCTTTCCGACGAATACCGGAATTTTTTGCGGGTGCAATTCCTTTTCTTGCTTTACTGGTCATTCCGCTTTTATTCGGATTCCATGATCTTTTTCACTGGACACACACGGAAGATGTAGAAGCCGATAAAATTTTGCAGGGAAAAACTCCTTACCTGAATGAAGTGTTTTTCATTATCAGAACAGTTTTCTGTATCGGGGTGTGGTATATTTTTTACAGACTTTTTACACGAAATTCCAGAAAGCAGGATGAGACCGGCGACCAATTGCTGACCAGAAAAAATATTACCCTCTCGGCTATATTTATCCCGGTTTTTGCCGTTACCATTACGATTGCAGCAGTCGACTGGTTGATGACTCTGGAACCGCATTGGTTTTCTACAATCTTCGGCATTTATTTCTTCTCCGGGTCGATGATAGCAACACTTGCCGCGATTACATTGACCGCTGTTTTACTGAAAGAGAAGGGCTATCTTCATCCGAAAATTACGAACGAACATTTCTACAGTTTGGGGGCACTGATGTTCGCATTCGTAAATTTCTGGGCATATATTGCTTTTTCTCAATATATGTTGATCTGGTATGCCGATTTACCGGAGACCACCTTCTGGTTTTTACAGCGGTGGGAGGGTCCGATGATGTATATTTCTATCGGATTAATTTTTGTTCATTTCGTGATCCCATATTTTGGATTGGTATCGTTGCCATCGAAAACAGATCCAAAACGGCTCAAAATTATGTCTGTTTGGCTGCTTTTTGCCCATGGACTCAATCTCTACTGGCTCATTATGCCGACGTACTTTAGCGGAAAAGAAGTTCCCGTTATTACCTGGATGGATTTTACGTTTCCGCTCATAGCAATCGCACTTTTTATAATTATTTTTGTTATACATGCTAAGAAATTCAATCTTATGCCGGTCCGGGACCCGAAATTACGCAAAGGGTTGGACTTCCACTTATAATCATCGTACCGAATACAGAATATGAGTATGAAAGAAAAAAATATTATTTCACAATTTTTTGAAGAACCGGGTAGGATTTTCGGACTTTTATATCCGTACATTTTTATATTGCTGCTGATAGTCGGGCTCTATTATTTGGATGTGAAAAATTTCGTGGGAAAGCAAAAAGTACCGGTTCGTGAAGGTATCGTCATCCGGGCCTGGGAAGATATACCGTTGGCAGAGGCGCGGACTACACCGCCGGTAGATGTTGAATCTTTGAGCGTACCGTCGGAAAACCTGTTGTCAAAGGGGAGAGAGCTCTATGCAACAAATTGTGCATCCTGTCACGGGGATGCCGGAAGAGGTGATGGTATTGCGGGCGCGGGTCTCAATCCTCCGCCCAAGGATTTTACCGATCAGGCAAATTGGAGAAACGGTGCAACAATATCCGGTATCTATACTTCATTATATGAAGGAATACCCGGAACGGGTATGGTCATGTACAGTTATCTCCCTCCCGAGGATTTATTCGCTCTTACTCATGTCGTAAGGACGTTCGTACCCGATCCCCCCGCAGATACGCAGGAAGAGATTGAAGAACTCGATTTTACCTATAAATTATCAGAAGGTGTTGAACTGCCGCCGCAAATCCCTGTCATGAAAGCGAAGGAATTTATCGCATCCGAGACGACGGAATATATGCAAAAAATTCAAGATGTACTTTCAACTATAGAGCATGATTCTGACCGGCCTGCCGTTGTCCTTTTTGACCAGATAACGACAAACAGGCAAATAGCAGTTACGACCTTACTGCAACAGAATAAATGGAAAAGGAGCGAGTCGTCGTTCGTGGAATTAGTTACCTCGAATCTTGTTAGCAATGGTTTTAGTACACGCGCTGCCTCTCTTTCGTCGGAAGAGTGGTCTGTTGTTTATCTCTATCTTAGAACGATTATTTAATGTGAGGATTACAATGTTAAAAAACTATCAGATGATATTATTGATCATAGTCAGTATGGTCGTCATGCAATTTTCTGTGTATGCCGACGTGCAGGATCCCAGAATTAGAGTCGGGATTGACGAAAAACTGGGAGATATCGTCCCTCTTGATCTAACTTTCAAAAACGAACAGGGGAATGATATTACCGCGGCGGATGTTATCGACGGGAAGCCGACAATCCTGGCTTTCGTCTATTACTCATGCCCGAGTATTTGCAGCCCGCTTCTCATGGAAATTGCTTCCGTCGTGAACCAGCTCGACTGGGAACTTGGTGAGCATTTCAATATACTGACACTGAGTATCGATGAGTATGAAGACCATACTCTGGCTGCAGAAAAAAAACAAAATTTTTTAAATATCATTCAGAAAGATGTACCTGAAGAATCCTGGGCATTTCTCACGGCTGACAGTGCTACCATCAGGGAATTCACCGATGCGGCCGGGTTTTATTTTATACGTGAAGGGGAAGATTTTATTCACTCCGGAGCGTTGATTTTTTTGTCTCCCGAGGGTAAAATAACCAGGTATCTATTTGGTATCAAACATCTTCCGTTTGACGTTAAAATGGCGCTCATCGAAGCTTCTCAAGGGAAGGTCGGTCCGACGATCGCAAAAGTGTTGCGATTTTGTTTCAGTTATGATCCCGAAGGGAAGACATACGTGCTTAACTTAACCCGAATTTTCGGGGCGGGTATACTTTTTCTCGCAATCGTTTTTGTGATCATACTTCGATTCAAGCCAAAAAAAAGCAACTAGAAAGCAGAGGATAAATTTATAATGGCGAACGGAACTTTATATATGCCGGAGACCGAACCAAACTACCTCGATTACCGGGGAAGATTTAAAGGTATTCTGGGATGGATTCTATCAACCGATCACAAAAGAATCGGTTTACTCTATCTCTATTCGATGGGACTCTTTTTGACGGTCGGTATATTTTTCGGCTTTATGATGAGATTGGAGCTCATTGCCCCCGGGAAAGTGATCATCGAACCGCAGACCTATAACTCATTCTTTACGCTGCATGGTATAATAATGATCTTTCTTTTTATTATACCCGGTCTACCCGCCGTGTTTGGAAATTTCTTTCTGCCGATTTTAATCGGTGCAAAAGATGTTGCATTTCCGAGGATTAATTTGCTGTCCTGGTGGCTTTTTGCAATCGGCGGTGGTTTGGCAATCACCTCTGTGTTTCTGCCGGGAGGCCCTGCCGATACCGGATGGACGTTCTATGTGCCTTACAGCATCAGGTCTACGACAAATGTGTTACCTGCTGCCTTCGCAGCCTTCATCCTAGGCTTTTCATCGATTCTGACGGGTATAAACTTTGTAACCACCATTCACCGGCTCAGGGCACCGGGAATGGACTGGTTTAAAATGCCCCTTTTTATCTGGTCACTTTATGCTACCGCGTGGATTCAGGTGCTTGCAACACCGATAATCGGTATCACACTTTTACTCGTAGCGGTTGAACGGTTGTTTGGTATCGGTTTATTTGACCCGGCGTTAGGAGGTGATCCCGTTCTCTTCCAGCATCTGTTCTGGATATATTCGCATCCTGCCGTGTATATCATGATCTTGCCCGCGATGGGGGTTATATCGGAAATAATTCCCGTCTTTGCACGGAGGACAATTTTCGGATATAGTTTTATTGCCTTCTCCAGTCTTGCCATCGCGTTCTTTGGTTCTCTGGTCTGGGCACATCATATGTTTACCGCCGGTATGAGCGATACCGGCAGATTTGTTTTCTCATTATTGACATTCCTTGTAGCAATACCGAGTGCTATAAAAGTCTTCAACTGGATTGCTACACTCTATAAAGGATCGATCCAGCTTGCTCCTCCGATGCTTTATGCGTTAGGATTTATTTTCCTGTTTTCAATCGGCGGTTTAACGGGATTGATGCAGGGAGCGTTATCGATCAATATTCATATACATGATACATCGTTTATCGTCGGCCATTTTCATTATGTTATGTTCGGCGGAACCGGTTTCGGTATCTTTGCCGCTCTTCATTACTGGCTGCCGAAAATGTACGGAAGAATGTACAATGAGAAGAGGGCGAAGGTCGGTTTCTGGGTCTTAATTACCGGTTTCAACCTTCTCTATTTCCCGATGCTGGTTATGGGTTGGCTGGGAATGCCGAGAAGATATTATGATTACCTCCCTGAGTTTCATGTGTATCATTTCATCTCTACGATCGGTTCCTGGATCCTCATTACCGGTTTACTTATTATGGCTGTCAATCTCATACTTGGTGTCAGAAGAGGAGCCAAAGCGACGGATAATCCATGGGGCGGGGAAACTCTCGAATGGCGGATACAAACACCGCCGACGCACGAGAATTTCCACGAAATCCCCGTCATCACCGGCGGACCGTATGAATATAAAATTAACGAAAACGGACAAGAAGAAAAAAAATATGAGGAGGTTACGTGAGTTCAGGCGATCATACAGCGCACGTACACCGCGATGATTACGGCTCCCGGATGGGGATGTGGCTCTTCCTTTTTACCGAGCTGATCCTTTTCGGCGGACTGTTCCTTATTTATGCAGTATACCGTTTTATGTACCCGACCGAGTTTCACGTCGCAGCGATGGAGCTTGATACTGTATTCGGTGCGGTGAACACCATTATCTTATTAACCAGCAGCCTGACCATCGCAATGTCCATCACCGCTTTGCAAAGGAACAGAAAAACGCTGTCGCTCGTTTTGCAATTTGCAACGATTCTCCTTGCAATAAGCTTTATGGTGAATAAGTATTTTGAGTGGGGAGCGAAATTCGGATACGGATTATATCCCGGTTCCGAAATGCTTCTCGATAAACCATCGGGAGAGATCCTCTTCTTCGGATTGTATTACACGATGACCGGTTTACACGGACTCCATGTTCTTATCGGAATCGTATTTATCGGGATAATCATGTATCAGGTCTGGATAGGGAGGGTCCACAGTACCAACTATGTACGACTGGAATCGGCAGGACTCTATTGGCACCTTGTTGATATTATCTGGATTTTCCTGTTCCCGCTTTTTTACTTGATAATCTGAGGAATACGATATGTCGAATCACGAATCACACGAAAATCATGTTACCGGTTACGGAGTATATCTGCTGGTCTGGCTGGGCCTCCTTATGCTGACCGGCATTACCGTTGCAGTCGCGGGTATTGACTTCGGAAGGATCACTATTACCGTTGCACTGCTTATAGCGGCAATTAAATCATGGCTTGTGCTTACAATCTTTATGCACTTAAAATTTGAAGACACGACGTTTAAGATATTTGTTTTTGTTGCGGTCATAACGTTTGTCGTCTTCATTGTTCTTTTATTCGCTGATTATCTTTTTATGTGAGGTGAATCTATATGTTTTCAGGAGCTTCAACGTTTGCTGATGCGGTCGACGGCGCTTTTTTGTTTATCCTGGTAATATCTGTTGCGTTACTCGTTCTTATTACCTTTCTGATGATTTATTTCGTCATAAAGTATAACCGAAAGAGGCATAAAAAAGCAGTTAACATCGAGGGGAGTCTACCGTTGGAAATTTTGTGGACGGTCATACCCACGATCCTTGTGCTGGCGATGTTCTGGTACGGATGGTACGGTTATAAAAAGATCCGTGATGTCCCCGAAGATGCGATGGTAGTCCAGGTGAGCGGACAGATGTGGCAATGGAGTTTTACCTATGAGAACGGTCTCGTAACCGACACGCTCTATGTACCGGTTGATACACCGGTAAGACTAAATCTAATCTCTCTCGACGTGAATCACAGTATTTTCATCCCGGCGTTCCGCGTAAAAGAAGATGTGATCCCGAACAGGACGAACTTTACCTGGTTTCAGGCAACAAACGTCGGTTCATATGATATCGCCTGTGCTGAATACTGCGGATTGCTTCACGCATATATGTATACGAAAGTGGTTGTTATGGAAGAAGAGGATTATAGCCAATGGTTTGTAACTGCCTCGGCAGAAATGGATGCCGGGGAACCGGAAGAAATTGAATCATAAAACTTGCAGAAGTGAAAGACAAAGTCCATATTATTCTTGATCTTGCCAAAGTAAAAATAACCGTGTTTGTAACAATTACGACGGTTTTCGGTTATCTTTCCTATTCGGGGAAATTTACGCTGGAAATGATAGCTCCGACGATCGGGATATTTCTGCTTGCCTGCGGATCGGCTGCGATCAACCATTACCAGGAGAGAAATACCGATAAACTTATGGCGCGTACGAGAAACCGACCGATTCCCGCCGGAAAAATATCCGAAAAAGATGCACTGACGATCGCGTTATTATTTGTTACATCAGGGTCACTGCTCCTGCTGTTCGGGTCGGGCTTCCCGGCTCTCGGGTTGGGATGGCTTGCCCTGATATGGTATAATGTTATTTATACACCGATGAAAAAGAATAATGCACTTGCTATCATACCCGGCTCGGTTATCGGTGCTATCCCCCCGGTTGTCGGTTGGGTTGCCGCCGGTGGATATATTTTCGATCAGCACATTATGATCATCGCTTTCTTTTTATTCATCTGGCAGATACCGCATTTCTGGCTGCTCGTACTTGTCTTCGGAAGTGACTATGAGGGTGCCGGTTTCCCGACATTAACCAGGATCTTCACCCATGATCAGTTGTCACGAATTACTTTTATGTGGATCACCGCCATCGGAATGACGAGTATACTCATGCCGCTCTTCTTTGAAGTACATTCACCGGTCATTATTTACGGACTCGTGATTTTAGCCGCGTGGCTTGTCTGGAAAGCGACAAGACTTCTTCGGGACAAAAGAGAAAATACATCGTTCAGATTTGCATTCAGAGAAATTAATGTATATGTATTGTTGGTAATTTCCCTGCTATCGATAGATAAGCTGATTTAATTTAGTTATAGAGGAATTATTGATGGAATTTTTAGACAAATTAGTACTCCCCCAATCGGCAGAGCATATATCTCTCATCCATTTCCTGCTGATCATGGTGTTGATACCGTTTCTTATTTTTGTAAGTATTCTGCTCGGCGGAACTTTTCTTTCATGGTATTATGAACTCAGAGGAAGAAAGAATTTACTGTATCGTCGGTTTGCAAAAGATACCATTGAAACGGTTACCGTCAGTATACCGGTAGGTCTTATACTCGGTCTCGTTCCCCTGTTCACGCTGATACTGATGTATGCGCAATTGCTGCATACATCGAGCGCAATTACCGTCAATGCTCTTACCGTCTCATTTGTTTTATTCATTATTGCTTTTATTCTCATCTATACCTATCGCTACACGTTCAGCTTCCAGGGAATTGTGTCGTCTCTCCGGAATGTCATAGAAAAAGAAGACGGCATCGATACTATTGTCCAAAAAGATGTGAAAAGATACAGTTCGACCATCCCCTTCCTGCAGATGCGAGCAGGTCTGTATGGGATGATCATCCTGTTCATAGCCTCATTCTTTTTCATCGGCGGAGTCACTACATCGCTCCATCCGGAAAATTGGGATAAAATACAATCATTGTTTGCCTTTTTCTATTCCTGGGATGTTATTTCACGGTTTCTGTATTTTATTATGGCATCAATGGCAATAACCGGTGCGACGCTTATGTTTTTGTTTTTCTACTGGGAAGGTGGGAAGGAAGATCTTGATGAACCATACAAAGAGCTGGTTAAAAAAGTCGCTGTCCGGATTACCCTGATAGGTGCCCTGTTTTTACCGTTGTTATTGTTGCTTAATTTATGGACCCTCCCGAAAAATGCATTATCCGGTTCTGTCTTCGGACTCGCTGTCGCCGGAATATTCTTACTCTTTTTTGCATATCACTTTTTATACGCAATAGTGAGAGGTGAATCCGTGAAGTCGGGCGGTTATGTTTTTATGCTGCTGGTGCTTGTTTTCGCGGTCGGTATTGTCAAGGATCAGATAGCTATGAACAATGCAACGAAGACACACACTTTTCAGTTGCACGAGCAATATATTGCGTATGCCGAGGAATTACGCGGAACAGGTGCAGAGATGGTAGCTATTAGCGGAGAAAATATTTATAATACCTTGTGTGTCGCCTGCCATCAATTTGATACAAGATTAGTCGGCCCCCCCTATAGAGAGGTGCTCCCTAAATATGATGATGATGTAGAAAAACTTGCCGATTTCATTCGTAACCCGGTCCGTGTCGATACATCGTATCCGCCGATGCCGAACCAGGGTCTGCGCCCGAACGAAGCAAGAGCCGTCGCGGTTTTTATGTTCGAGAGATATGGAGGAATGTATTAATAGGAACGATGAACCAATATTTTGATTGTTTATGTTGATTATACCTTCAGGTCGTACGTCCTGGAGGTTTTTTTATTTTGTACGCTCTACTAAAGGATAGAAACATGGATATAATTAAAAATATTGATAGTGGGTTACTGACCGGCATTATTACATCGGCTTTGTTTATTATTATTCTGATTATCGTCCGGTTTGCTATCTATCGCGCAATTGCCCATCGGAATGAATTAACGGTAGAGGGGAGAAGACGCTGGCGTATTAATGTCAGAAACGGAATCCTCCTATTGCTCATAGTTGGATTGGTTTTTATCTGGGCAAACGAACTTACTACTTTCGCATTATCGGTCGTGGCGATCGCTGTTGCATTTGTTATCGCCACAAAAGAGCTGATCTTGTGTCTGAGCGGCTCCATCCTTCGTGCGGGGAGTGATATGTATAGAGTCGGTCACAGAATTGAAATAACGGGCATACGCGGAGATGTAGTAGACTATAACCTGTTAACCACAACATTGCTCGAAATCGGTCCTGGAAAAAATAATCATCAATATACCGGACGGGCGATTATGTTTCCGAATGGTATACTTCTTACAAACAGTGTCGTAAACGAAACATATATGGGTGAATATGTGGTTGATATCGTGAACATTCCCCTCACGCTCAGCGATGATGTGAAGAAAGCAGAGTCGATACTGCTCGATGCCGCCTATGCAGAATGCAGACAGTTCATTGAGGAGGCGCGGTCTTTAATGCAAAAAATGGAAAAGGAAGAATGGCTGGATACTCCATCGGTCGAACCGCGTGTCACGATAGAATATCACGACGCGGGTAAAATAAATTTGCTGCTGCGTTTCCCGACACCGGTGAAGCGAAAAGGAAGAATCCAGCAGGCAATCATCCGCAGATTTATAGATTCATTCCACGGAACTACTCAGCAACCGTAATAAACTACCCGGATATTTATTCCGAAATATATTTTCTTTTTATCCGGACATAGTCTAATTCCGATTTACTCAATGATATTGCTATTTGTTTTTGCTTTAGTATATTAAAGTGTATGAACACGAGTGAAGAGAAAAAAAGAAAACCCACACCCGAAGAAGAAGATCTTGCATCTCTTCCGTGGATGATCCGTCTCACGATAGTATGTTTCGTAACATTGATAGCCGGATGGATTGCCGAAGGTATTGAAACTATCACTGCAACTATCCCCTGGATACTTTACGGTGTTTCCTATTTCAGCGGTGGCTATTACAGTGTTCAGGCGGCATACGATTCGCTGAAGCAGCGACTGTTCGATGTGAATTTTCTCATGATAATTGCCGCTATCGGTGCCGCAATCGTCGGACAGCCGAAAGAGGGAGCAATACTGATGTTTCTTTTCTCGCTTTCCAATACCCTCGAAACCTATGCCATGGGACGAACCTTTACGAGCGTTCGGGCTTTACTGGATATGACCCCCAAGATTGCGCGCGTTAAAGCCAACAACAACGGAGAAAGTAAAATCGTTGAGGTACCCGTCGATGATGTACGCAAGGGCGATATTGTAGTTGTCCGTCCGGGCGAACAGATACCGAACGACGGTGTCGTTGTCCGCGGGGAGTCGGCAGTTGATGAGGCGAGCATCACGGGGGAATCGATGCCGGCGGAGAAGCACAGGGGCTCGAAGGTATTTGCCGGCACGATGAACGGGAACGGTGTTCTTGAGCTTCACGTAACGGTTGAAGCGCAAGACTCCACGCTTGCGCGCATAGTAAAGATGGTCGAAGAGGCGCGGGAAAAGAAAGCAAAGAGTCAGGATTTTACCGATCGCGTACTCGGGCAGTACTATGCAATGTCGGTTGTCGGTATAACACTGCTTGTCTTTGCAGTACCGTTTCTGTTCTTGGGCTGGAGTTTCGGTGATTCGTTCTATCGTGCAATTACGCTGATGGTCGTTGCATCTCCGTGTGCTTTGGTGATATCGATTCCGGCTGCGCTGCTTTCGGCATTGGCAAGCTCGGCCCGGAGCGGGGTCCTCTATAAAGGCGGCGCGTACATAGAACAGGCGTCCACCATTCGCGCCGTTGCTTTTGACAAAACCGGGACCCTGACGACAGGCCGTCCGGGTATTGTCGCAGTTATTCCGTTTGAAAACGGAAATAAGATACCGAAAGAATTTTTTACGGAACCGAAAAACGAGTTGCCCGCGCCACCCGATGATCAGCTCGGTAAACTGAGTCCGGTGCAAATAGCTCTGTTCGCCGCAGCCGTTGCCGTGGAACATTCTTCGGAACACCCGATAGCAAAGGCGATCGTTAAAGGGGGAGAGGAACGTGGAATCAATACCATCGAAGCGGAGAATTTCGAGGCCGAAACCGGATTTGGAGCGCGTGCCGTCGTATATGGCCGATCGTTACAGATCGGTAAGAAGTCAATGTTTAAAAACGTGAACGGTGAAATAATGAGTGAAATAGATAAACATGAACGACAGGGGAAAACGGTTGTTTTAATCGGCGAAGAAGAACCGTGGGGATTGCTCGCTATTGCCGATACGATCCGTGAAGAAGCCAGATCCGTTGTGGGAGCCTTAAAAAAAGAGGGAATAGAACGTGTTATTTTGCTGACCGGTGACAATGAGCAGGTCGCTAAAAAGCTGGGTCAGGATCTCGGTGTTGATGAAGTCTTTTGGGGATTGCTTCCACAGGAAAAGGTTGAAACGATTAAAGAAATGGAAAAGAAATACGGCTCGGTTGCAATGGTCGGCGACGGAGTCAATGATGCGCCTGCCCTGGCTTCTGCCAACGTCGGTATTGCTATGGGTGCGGCCGGTACCGATGTCGCGCTGGAAAGCGCTGACGTTTTGCTCATGAGCGATGATTTAAGCCGCCTTCCCGGAGTTCTGAGAAACGCGCGTCGTACACGGCGGATTGTGAGGCAGAATTTAACGTTTGCATTTATCGTTATGGTTACCCTTATGATACTTGCATTATTCGGTGAGATATCGCTTCCTCTTGCCGTCGTCGGTCACGAAGGCAGTACATTGATTGTGGTCGCAAACGGACTGAGACTGCTGGTCAGGAGGGATTGAGGGGAGAATTTCTCACCCGACCCCACTCCTTGACATTCCGATTTTTTATAGTATCTTAATACATTATATCCTTTTCTCCAGCAACACGAAATATATCCCTGAATGATTCTCTCAAAGGAGCCTCGTATGAATAAAAAATCTAACCGCAGAAGATTTATTAAGACCGGACTTGCAACCGCCGCCGGTATCGGTGTATTATCGCAGGCAGGAACCATGACGAACGCAGAAAAGCTTATTGCCAATGTAACCCGCAGTGCTTTGCCGAAAAGGAGACTCGGTAAAACCGGCTACGATGTCGGCTTGTTCAGTCTGGGCGGGCAATCTACCGTAGAGCAACCGAATAAGCTCGATGAATCCGTTGAAATAATCAACCGGGCGATCGACCTTGGCGTGAACTATATAGATACCGCTGCCTCATACGGCAGAGGTATCAGCGAGCAGTACATCGGTGAGGTTATGAAAGAAAGGCGCGATGAAGTATTCCTTGCCACAAAGTCACACGACCGTTCTTATGACGGCACTATGAGATTGTTCGAACAGAGTCTGAAAAGTCTGCAAACCGATCATGTAGATCTGTATCAGGTCCATAATGTAAGAACGCAGAACGATCTTGACCGGATGTTTGCGGAAGACGGTGTCATGAGAGCGTTCGAGAAATTAAAAAGCGAAGGCGTTGTGCGATTTCTCGGAATTACCGGCCATCGCGACCCTGCTATTCTGAAAAAAGCTATTGAGCAGTACGAATACGATTGTCTGCTCATGGCATTGAATGCTGCCGATATACACAATGCTCCGTTCCAAAATGACCTGCTGGATACTGCGGTGAAAAAAGATCTTGGTATTATTGCGATGAAAATCCCCGCGCGCGGCCGTATATTCCGGAGCGATGGTATAACCAGTATGGAACAGGCACTGGGGTACGTGTATACATTCCCGATCAGCACTGCGATCGTCGGTATAACCACGATTGACCAGCTTGAGGAAAAT
>SLQE01000422.1 GCA_007131635.1 Bacteroidota bacterium
CATCCTTACGAACTTCATCCTCCACGCGGCGTCGCTGCGTCACCCTTTCGGGCATTGCGCAATATTCCTCACTGCTGCCTCCCGTAGGAGTCTGGACCGTGTCTCAGTTCCAGTGTGGCTGGTCATCCTCTCAGACCAGCTACCCATCGTTGCCTTGGTGGGCTATTACCCCGCCAACTAGCTAATGGGCCGCAGGCCCATCCCTTGGCCCCCGAAGAGATTTAACAACATCACCATGTGGTGCCGCTGCATCATCGGGTATTAGTCCCGGTTTCCCGAGGTTATCCCCGTCCAAAGGGTAGGTTGCCTACGTGTTACGCACCCGTGCGCCGGTTTCCAGCCCTCTGACCGAAGTCAGATGACTTTCTCCCTCGACTTGCATGTGTTAGGCACGCCGCCAGCGTTCGTCCTGAGCCAGGATCAAACTCTTCGTTGTAAATTTTAAAAATTTAGCCAACGAAGATGTCCTGTAATTTGATTTACAGATTGATTACTCTGAACAGGTTTTGAACCTTTTACCTATGCACACCTAATTTCAAAGAACATACTAAACCTTAAACCACAAGGACTTTTAATATACTAAGTTTTTATCTTATTGTCAACTGCCAGGTACTAAATAAATAAAATTTAGTCTACCAAAAGGATTAATAATATAATGACATTTTATATTCCGGTCAAGGGTATTTACACTTTTTTTGAAAAAAATTACAGCGACAAAATCCTTGCTAATTCAATCAAACCGGGCTTTATTCCTTTTTGTTTTTCCCAGGTCTCAGACAGAGGCGTTTCCGCTATATCACCGTTTATTTGCCCGACCATCACACCGCTTTTTCCATTCACTAATTTCTCAACCGCCGCAGCTCCGAGTCTGCTTGCAAGCAGTCTGTCAAAAGCAGTCGGACTGCCACCCCGCTGGACATGCCCGATAACACTTATCCGGTAATCATAACCCGCCGCATCCTTTACCTTCCCGGCAATTTCAAAAGCATCCCCCTCCCTGTCACCTTCCGCAACTATTATTATCGCACTGGATTTATCCTTTCGATAGTTCGACAGCATCTTGCGAAGCTCCTCAATATTGGTCTCCACTTCGGGTATAGCAATAAATTCAGCTCCGGACGCTATACCAACGTCTACTGCAATAAAGCCCGCATCCCTTCCCATAACCTCTATATAGAACAACCGCTCGTGTGCCGCCGCAGTATCTCTGATTTTATCAATTGTACTGAGAGCCGTGTTCACCGCGGTATCGAATCCGATAGTATAGTCGGTTCCGTAAAGATCGTTATCGATCGTTCCGGGCACGCCGATTACCTTTACGGGAAATTCGTCCATAAAAACCGACAGCCCCTTTAAGGTGCCGTCGCCGCCGATACCAATCAAACCTTCGATGCCGGTCTTTTTCAAATTAGTAAATGCCTTTTCACGTCCTTCACGTGTCGTAAATTCATCAGACCGTGCTGTCCGGAGTATTGTCCCACCGCGTTGAATAATATTCGATACAGAACGGCTTTCAAGCGGAATGAAATCACCATTAATGATACCGCGATATCCGTAACGGATTCCGAACACCTCCAATTCCTTGTAAACGGCCATACGGACAACCGCTCTGATCGCCGCATTCATCCCGGGCGCATCGCCCCCGCTGGTAAACAATCCTATTTTTTTCATATTAGCAACCTATGTATTTTATTTCCATAAAAGAAACAGTTGTTTAGGAACTATATAAAAGGTAGAGAGTAACTTCTCAAATTGCAAATTCTAAACACCAGGTTTCCACACCCGGTGTTTTAAAAAACGCTGAGGCCGCAAAGATCGCAGAGTTATTTTTAATTTCTGTCCTCTGCGTTAATACTACATCTTGGTTCTAGGATTCTTCCTTAAACCCTGAAATTTTCTTGATATTGACTTATTTTTTCGCTATCATTTTCAAGATTTGCACTTTCGTTAACCAGGCAGACAATAGGAGCTTTATATATGTCTACAGATACACGAGGATCCTGGGGATCTCGTTTTGGTTTCGTCCTCGCAGCAGCGGGTTCTGCGGTGGGGTTGGGTCACATCTGGCGGTTCCCGTATGTGACGGGTGAAAACGGCGGCGCCGCATTTGTTATTCTATATATACTCTGTGTGTTTATGATCGGCGTACCGATTTTATTCGCAGAACTCTCACTCGGTCGCCACTCGCACAAAAATCCCGTCGGTGCAATTAAAGCTATCGCCCCTACCGGTGTATGGAAATATCTCGGTTACCTGGGAGTCGCTACCGGCCTGTTTATACTATCGTATTACACGCTCATTGCAGGCTGGACATTCGGTTATATATTTAAAACACTTTTTCAAAACCCCATCACCTTTACCGAATTCTCAACCAACGCACCCCTGAATGCATTTCTTTATATCATCTTCCTTTTGATGAGTATCGGGGTCGTCTATGGCGGTGTTCAGGGAGGGATAGAGCGATGGTCGAAAATTCTGATGCCGATCCTCCCTGTCATATTGTTATTTATCATTATCTACTCACTCACACTCGAAGGAGCGATGGAAGGCGTTCGATTCTACCTTCGTCCCGATTTCTCCGTCATAACAGGTGAAACGGTAATGATCGCACTCGGTCAGGCGTTTTTTGCAAACAGCCTTGGTATGGGGGCAATGATCACGTACGGAAGTTATTTAAATAAAAATGAAAATATTATTGCGGCCGGAACGATAGTTGTTATATTTGGAATCTTTATATCGTTCCTGGCGGGATTTGCAATATTTCCTGCTGTCTTCGCTATGGGACAAAGTCCTGCAGCCGGTCCCGAACTCGTATTCGTTATTCTTCCGACAATATTTGAACTCATGCCGGGTGGTATTCTGATCGGCACCCTCTTTTTTCTCCTTCTTGCGATCGCTGCATTAACATCGGCCATTTCATTGCTCGAAGTACCGGTTTCGTTTTTAATTGACGAACGAAAAATGCGCCGGAAAGTCGCAACGTGGCTCGTCGGAGGAATAACCCTTCTCTTCGGTATACCGTCTGCTTTATCTTTCGGTGCATCTGACTTCTTTAGCAATTTACCTTTCTGGTCCGGTCAATCGTTTTTCGGTATGATGGATTATATATTCGGCAGTATCGCGCTCCCGCTCGGCGGTATGCTCTTTTCGATCTTTGTCGCCTGGCGCTGGGGATTGATCGGTGCAAATAAAGAAATATCACTCGGGAACGCTTCCTTCCTGGGTATTCAATCGACTGTCTGGGGAGTAATCATTAAATATATATGCCCGATCGTTATTTTTGGTGTATTCCTCTATTCAACCGGCATTATATCATTATAGTGTAACGGAAATAAACAACCGGCTGAAATCGCCTTCATCAATCAAGGAGTAATCTTCATGGAAAACAGTTTTATAGACCAAGTTGCCCTGTGGGTTGATAGTGCTGCGGCATTTATATGGACATACATGGTGTATGTATTATTTGGAATCGGAATTGTACTTACATACAGAACGGGATTTATTCAATTCCGTAGGTTCGCGACATCGTTGAGAATAACATTCGGGAAAAAAGCACGGGCGAAAAGCGACCGTGAAGGCGACGTTACACCGTTTGCCGCATTGACAACAGCGCTGGCTGCAACGGTCGGTAACGGAAATATTGCCGGTGTTGCAACGGCATTAATGTGGGGCGGACCCGGTGCAATATTCTGGATGTGGATTACAGGCTTACTAGGGATGGCAACAAAATACAGTGAGGCAGTCCTCGGTGTAAAGTTTCGTGAAAAACATCCCGACGGTACTATGGCCGGCGGACCGATGTATTACATTAAAAAAGGACTCGGCGAAACCGGATGGGCAAAAATACTCGGCGGTATTTTTGCTGCGTGCGGTGCCTTCGCTGCTCTGTTCGGTACCGGGAACATGATGCAGTCAAATTCCATGGCAAGCTCGCTGCAAAGTGAATTTGGAATCCCCCCGCTGATGACCGGCATTGTCGTAACAACACTGGTCGCACTCGTCATTCTCGGCGGTATTAAACGAATCGCAAATGTCGCCGTCCGACTTGTTCCGACAATGGTGATGTTATACTTTACCTTCGGAACCGTCGTTCTGATCGTGAACATCTCTGCAATTCCTGCCGCATTCGCGATGATCTTTGAATATGCGTTTACTCCCGCTGCGGCAGCAGGCGGATTTATCGGTGCAACGGTAAGGGAGGCAATACAATTCGGTGCGCGACGCGGAATACTCTCCAATGAAGCCGGACTCGGCAGCGCTCCGATTGCCCATGCTGCCGCCCAGACACCGGGACCTATCTATCAGGGCATGATCGGAATCGCTGAAGTGTTTATCGACACAATCGTCGTATGTACCTTTACGGCTCTCATTCTCCTTTCATCGGGAGTATGGCAGACTGATCTTACCGGCGCGGCAATGACCGCTGCGGCTTTTTCGACTGCCGTTCCGTACATCGGAGGTGCCGTCGTGGGTCTGAGCACGTTCCTTCTCGGTTACTCTACGCTGATAGCGTGGGAGTATTATGGAGAACAGTGTGCGAAATATCTTTTCGGATTTAAAATTACGATGCCGTATCGGATAATGTTTATCGGATTGACCTTTATCGGCGCGCTTGTTTCAATCGAAATCGTATTTTTCGTCGGTGATATTGCAAACGCATTTATGGCACTGCCGAACCTTATCGGCCTGTTGCTGCTCTCCGGCATGATCGCACGTATTACAAAACAAGCGTTAGAGAAGGATCCGCTGTTAAAGGATTGATGGAACCTGAAGCGGGATGAACACGGTAAAAAGCTTGAACCACTAAGGGCACTAAGGTTTTTATATAATAAATTTTCTTCTACCGTAGGGATAGAGACTGTGTGAGAAATCGAAAGGGTCAGGCTTAATGGTAAATTGTCATACTTCCCCCGAAGGGGTGGCAGAGCCGGACTCCCTGCCTGCCGCAGGCACGGCGCTCAGTATGACAATCTACCATGTTAATGACACAGTACAACAACGTGCAGGGTGTCAGTCTGAGTGAAGGATTGTCACCCTTCGACTCCGCTCAGGGTGACAATCTACTAAGTTAATGACGCAGTAAAAAGAGTGTGCGGGCTGTCATCCTGAGCCCCGCTGATGCGGGGTAAACTCCGTCGAAGGATGATAGCGAGGGTATCTGAGTCATTGGCAGTGATATAAAAATCAATTTCCACACATACTCGATACCTTTTGTGGTGAACTTTGTGGTTACTATTTCTTGCTTTCTGTGCAAGGATTTTATAGTTTAAAAAAAAATAAAAATCCTGGAGATTCAAAATAGGAGTTTTATCTTCTTGGCTTACCCTTAACTTTAATCAATCCGGACTATCGATATGGATCAGGTACTTGAGTCATTAACAACAAATATATTATCGTTCGCTTCGCATGTATGGAACATTATGGTTCCGGTCCTCTTCGGGGTCGGTTTACTGCTCACCATACGAATCGGCTTTTTGCAATTCCGTAAGTTAGGTGTTGCGATCCGTGTCACTTTCAGTAAGAGGTCACGCTCAAAATCGACCCGCGAGGGAGATATCACACCGTTTGCAGCTTTATCGACTGCGCTTGCGGCTACGCTTGGTAATGGCAACCTTGCAGGCGTTGCTACAGCGATATTTGCCGGGGGACCCGGCGCAATATTCTGGATGTGGATATGCGGACTGCTCGGCATGGCAACGAAATACAGCGAAGCTATGCTCGGCGTCAAGTACCGGCAGAAACATCCCGACGGAAGTATCGCCGGCGGACCGATGTATTATATCCGTGCCGGACTGAAGGACTCAAAAATATCAAAGTTACTCGCCGGCATGTTTGCAATCTGCGGCGCGGTCGCTGCTTTCGGCATCGGGAACATGGTGCAAAGCAACCAGATGTCTCACGTCGTTGAATCCGAATTCGGTATTCCGACATACCTTACGGGACTGGTCATTACCGTTCTCGCCGGATTAGTTATCCTGGGGGGTATCAAACGGATCGGGGCCGTGGCATCCCGGCTGGTGCCCACGATGGTCATGGTTTATTTTGCATTCGGCGCCGTCGTACTCATTTCAAATATCACCATGATCCCTGCTGCTTTTATGCTCATCTTTGAACATGCTTTCAGTCCGGTTTCTGCAACGGGCGGATTTCTGGGTGCAACTATCAAACAGGCAGTTCAACTCGGCGCACGCAGGGGTATTTTCTCCAACGAAGCAGGACTGGGCAGTGCTCCTATTGCACATGCCGCGGCACAAACACCCGGACCTATTTATCAGGGATTGATCGGTGTTGCCGAAGTGTTTATCGATACGCTCGTGGTATGTACGTTCACCGCACTTATCATTTTAACAACAGGAGTGTGGACGTCGGGACTCGACGGTACCGCTATGACGGCGTCCGCTTTTTCACAGAGTATACCGGTTCTCGGAGGAGCGGTTGTAGCAATGGCATCACTTCTCTTCGGATTTTCCACACTGATAGGATGGAGTTACTACGGTGAGCAATGTCTGAAATATCTGTTCGGTGTCCGGATCACCTACGTCTATCGATCGGTATTCACTGTGCTGATTTTTGTCGGGGCGCTTGTATCCCTCGATCTTGTTTTTGCATTTGCCGATGTCGCCAACGCGTTTATGGCATTCCCCAATCTCATCGGTTTATTATTGTTATCGGGACTTGTTGCAAAGATAACGAAGGAAGCCCTGAAGAAAGATCCGCTCTTATCCGAATAGTTGCATTTATCTCAGGAAGGTTTTTGCAAAAGCAACAAATTTTGAGAGGTCTTCAAAATCAGATGCCAGACCCGTCGAGATTCTTACGGCGCCGGTTCCTTTTTCGTCGATGCATTGTCTGAAATCGTCTATTGTCAAACGCGAAAAAGATTTATTAAAGCAGGAAACCAATTCCGATTTTGACAATCCAAGCGCCACTTCGCCTCCGCCGGGATTACAGAAGCAACCCGTCCGCAACGATATGTTTTTCTCGTTTGCTTTCTGCTCGATGATCCTGTGATCGATCAGCTCCCCGTCCTTTGTATAAAAATTCATTGTCACGGCTCCGCCGCGCATGCTATTTATGTCTGAACCGTATAACCTGACAAGAGGTTGACCGTTGTTATGATGCAAAGATAACACTGTCTCCAGCAGCCATCCCGTTAAACAGGCAATGCGTGTATGGAGTGGTTCCATTCCGACCGATTCAAGAAAACGCAACCCGATGTCAACGGCAGGTATCGAGAGGAAATTCAACGTCCCGTCTTCGAATCCCGCTTCACCATCGGCCATATAGAACGTATCTCCCTGAACGGATGCGACCGTTATGGTTCCGCCGGAAAACCAGGGACGCCGCAGTATTGCAAGCGCGTCCCGTCGGGCGAGCAAACAACCGACACCGGTCGGATAGCCGAACATTTTATAAAAAGATACCGGAACAAAATCAGGATGCCATTTGCTTAGATCAAGTTTGTTTGTCGGAACGTACGCCGCGGCATCGAGTATGACATACCACCCCGATTTCCGGGCGGTTTTGATCCATTCCAAAGAGTGATGTATACCCGAGAAATTAGATTGCGCCGGATAGGCGAATAGTTTCGGGACATCCGAATTAAAATCGGTAAGGTATGAATGCAGTTTTTCATCATCGATGCGCATTTCCGGGACCGTTATCGGCGCGTAGGTTACGGG
>SLQE01000173.1 GCA_007131635.1 Bacteroidota bacterium
AACTTTTACTCGGCGGAGTCCTGCTGATTGTCCTGGTATTTTCTCTGATCCCCGATAAAGCAGACAAACCAATCGGTGATAACCAAAATACGTATGAAATGAATCAATCATATCCTCCGTCTCCCGGCTTTGCCGGAACCCCGAATCCCGTAAGCGATAACAGAACCGATCGCGTAGTTCTTGTGGATCGCAGTCTGCAAATGCCGATCGGGTCGACAATGGTTCCGCCCGGTTGGCAGCTAGCTCAGGATATAGCACTGAATCCCGGTACCGGTCAATATGAGCGCTACAGGCTCGATGTTATCGGTCCAAATGGTCAATCGCTCCGCACCTTGAATAATACGGGCTATTCACAGATGGAGGGGACGAATTTCGAACAAACCTGGAGAGGACTGGTGATGAACAGTGTCAGAGGGGAATTAACCAATTTTCAAATCGGAGCACTTTCGCTGAGCACAACACTGGAAAATGACCGAACTTACCGTGAGGTTTCACAATCGATCCGTCAGCAGGGAATGCAGATACAGCCCCTTGAAGCAATCTTCACGGGCGAAAGAGGCGGACAATTATACAGAGGAAAGGTTTACGTCGTGCATATGTATATGTCTCATATGATGGGACCGATGGGTGCCGTTATGGTAAGGATTGTCATGGGTCCGGAAAACCTGTTTGCAGAAACACTCATGATCGATCAGCAGGTAACGGATAGCTACCAGCCAAACCCGCAGTATACCCAGCGGGTTAACCAAATCCATCAGCAGATAGCCCAGAACAGACAACAGGACATGCAGGCAATGAATCAGGCACATCAGCAGCGGATGCGGGATATGCGTCAGGGTTTCGATGCCCAGAACCAGCAGTGGAGTGAAAATTTCTTCGGCTCGTGGAATACCGGCAGCTCCGGGGCGAGCAGCGGTTACAACTCGAATGACCAGTTCCTGGATGCCGTTACGGGTCACAGTACCTTCGATGATCCCCACACCGGATATCAGCGAAAAGTCGAAGGGCATTACCAATATAACTTTACGGACGGGATGGGGAATTATTACGGTACGGATGATCCTAACTTCAATTACCGGAGTCTCGGAAATAGCTGGAAACCCATCGATCCATTAAGACCGAATAACTGACCCGATTCATCCTGTTTTTGCGTATATTGGTGTATCGAACTTATAATATTTCGTGAAAACATCAAGGAGAATAAATCACAATGCATGTAGTAATCGGCGCATCGGGTGTATTGGGTTCACGTATAGTCGAAAGACTGCTGGGTAAAAATCTTCAGGTTCGTGCGGTTACCCGCAATCCTGAAAAACTCGAAAAATTAAAATCGAATGGAGTCGATGTCATCCGGGGTGATCTTCTTGATGCATCCTGGATGGATGGCGCGTTGAAAGGCGTTCAATATCTCTTTCTCGCCACGCATGGTCTGGTTCCGCCATCACGTAAGAACAATATTCTTAAAGTCGATGATGCGGGCAACAGAAGGATAATCGATGCGGCGAAACGCGCCGGGGTCAGTCAAGTTATATTTACATCCGCATTGATCGCGCAACCGGATGCAACGGCGACTTTCGGAAAGATTAAATTCAAAATCGAAGAGTATATTAAAAACAGCGGATTGAAGTATACCATCGTCCGGCCCCCGGCTTATATCGAGACGCACGGTCTTATCCTAATCGGTGAACCGTTACGGAAATCCGGGAAAGTACAGTTCCTCGGAACCGGCAGCAGACCGATAAACTGGATATCCGCCGAAGATGTAGCAGATTACATGGTAGAGAGCATCGATAATCCGGACCGGGTGCATACGGTGAAATCTATTGCCGGACCCGATGTGTTTTCGCGGATTCAGATGCTTGAGATCTTTGAACGCACGCTCAATAAAAAAGCCAAACGCAGTCATCTTCCGCTTGGTATACTTAAAATGATGCGCGTTCTTTTTAAACCCATAAACCCGGCTCTCAGTTACCTCTTTGAAGTCGCGATCGAGGAGGAGAAACCTGACATAAATCAGGTAATGCCGGCGTCGGCATTCGATTGGATTGCACCGAAAACAGCAAAAGAAGTGATTAAACAATGGGCCGGATAGGGTTTTATTTAATTTTTTCTAATTTTTTAAAATCGATATTGCTTTTCGAAAATGATTGAACTATATTTACTGACTTTTTTAGTACTAGCAATCCAATAACCTAAATCGCTCATTTAGTAGAGGATACAAACATTGAAAATACTACTCATCACCGCGCTTTTTTCAATTCTGTTTACAATGGGTTGTAAACACACACCGGAGGAACGGAGTATCGATCATATGAAATTAGATGCACCGCTTCGCACCAAACTCGCTGAAATGGAACGGCATGAAGATCAATCTCATCTGCAGTGTTTTGTCGAGTTTGATGATACGATAGACAGCGACACAAGAGAGAAACTTGAAAACACCGGTCTCAAGATCATGTCCATTGTCGATAATATCGCTGTCGTCGAAGGGGATCCTGAGTCGATACAACAATGCACAAAATTAGAAGGCGTGCGCAGTATTTCTTTAAGTATCACAAGGCCGCCACTTCAGTAGCCGGATTGGATTTAATTTTATTTTCATTACACTTCTATTAATAGATGGAGGATCTCACTATGTTCAAACATCTACGTCATGCGTATTTTCTTTACAGCACGATTGTCGGTTTTCTTTTATTCACGACAATCTTACCTGCCGACGGGCAAATTACCGGCGGCGTGAAAGCGGAAACGCTTCGAAACGTAACAACCCCGGTTGAGGTAACGCTTCGTGAAGATCAGGTAAGCCATAAAAGTGCAGTCACTCCCGAATGGGAAACGAAAATCGATCCCTCCCTGAGGTCGATCCTTCGTCAGTCAACACAGTTTCAAAAATCAGGAATATTTCAGGAACCTGAAAGTTCTTCCTTCCCGTTATCGTTTAGCACAAACGAATACGGTGAACCTGTCATCGAGATATTTATAAAGACCGATGGATCTCAAAATCTCAATCTTCACGGGATAGATGTCCTTGCGCAGGTGGGGGATATATTTGCCGCCCGCGTACCCGTATCTTCCCTTGAAACTCTCGCAAGAAGTCAGAGCATCTCATTTATCGAAGCAAGTATGCGGAGAAGCAGTTTGAACGATGCCGGACGTTTGGATATCGGTGCACATCATGTTCACCAGGGAACAAACCTCCCGGCACAATATCGCGGGGAAGGAGTCATTGTGGGAGTTGTCGACAGCGGCATTGATTTTACTCACCCGGATTTCAGCAACGATAACGGTACCCGCATTCAATATCTGGTTGAATATACTGAGAACGGGGTAGTCGATTGGACAAAAGCGCAAATTGATGCTAATCCTCAGTCGGTTACACAACGTGACCTTGACGACGGATTCGGACACGGTACGCACGTAACGGGAAGCGCTGCCGGGGGGGGACGCATTAACACCGAGATGAGGGGAGTTGCGCCGGCATCGGATATAATATTCGCGAAGGCCTTCATCGGGGGTGGTTTTTCGGATGCGCATGTCGTTTCGGCATGTCAGTATATCTTTAATAAAGCCGATCAACATAATAAGCCGGCAGTGGTAAACCTGAGTCTGGGAGGTATGTTCGGACCCCTTGACGGTTCGAGTGCATACGAGCAGGCCTTATCAGGTCTCACCGGACCGGGAAGAATTATTGTCACGGCAGCAGGAAACCAGGGATTCGATTTGATCCACGCCGGCGGCCAGCTTCCTGCGAACAGACGTAATGCTACCATCCTGTTAACTAACAATGACGAGGAAGCAGCAGCAAATATCTGGTATACACCCGGTGTGGTTTCACAGATTGCCGTTGCGGCATTTTACGTCGACGAGAACGGCACTCTCCAATATCTTGCAAATACGGACTTTGTTCCCCCCGGAACGTTCCTGAATTATCCTCCCCTTGAGTTTGAGGAGGAAACGCTTGGCTATATTGGTATCGATGCTCAAACTACGAACGATCCGAGAAACGGCGATGGTAACATTGTCGTACATCTTTTGGGGGATCCGGATAATGGGGTATACCTAAGTAATATAGTATGGGTAATTTTTTATGACACGAACAACGCGGGTCAGTTGGATATGTGGTCGTTTGGCGGTGAGTTCTGGCCGTCACAGGTTGGCTTCGAAGGAGTGAATGAAGTCGTAGGTAACACCAGCTTGACGGTAGGTTCTCCCTCGACGGCAAAGAAAGTAATTGCCGTCGGTTCGTATGTAACAAAGAATACATGGATAGATATAGATGGTTCTCAACGTCAGTGGCTGAATCCCAATCCGGACAGAAGTTTGAATACCCCCGTTGTCCCTGCTATCGGACAGAAATCCTATTTCAGCAGTATCGGTCCTACGCGTGACGGGAGAATTGCTCCGCAGATCTCGGCGCCGGGTGAATATATCTTTTCACCAATATCCTCACATCTGAATGAGGGACAGGGATTTCAGCGTCATGAAGTTTTACAAGGCGGGCATTATCGCGGAATGCAGGG
The DNA here is from genome assembly GCA_007131635.1 of Bacteroidota bacterium. GTDB lineage: Bacteria > Bacteroidota > Ignavibacteria > T3Sed10-11 > T3Sed10-11 > T3Sed10-11. Next base: position 4,521 of record SLQE01000173.1, read on the forward strand.
AACCAGCATGGCATCACCTCACGTAACCGGTCTGGTAGCTCTGTTGCTGCAGATCGATCCGACACTGACATATGAGGGTGTCCTCGAAATTCTTGAGAGTACCGCAAGATCCGATTCACACACAGGATCACTTCCCAATAACTTCTTCGGGTCGGGCAAGGTAGATGCCTTCGAAGCGGTCAAGAGTATCGCAGGAGAGCCGACCGGTCCGGGTGAACCGACAGTGCTCCGCTATTTCGATCCCCAAAGCGAACAGCGAACGTTTACTCTCGATAGAATCCTTCCGATCGACAGCGGATTTGTGTATGGTACCAATCGTTTTTTTGATCAGGCGAAAGCAACTGTATTCACGCTTCCTGCCGGTCAGTCCCAGGGTGAAATATCTCAAGTCAAAGTATGGTTTGGATACCGGAAAGACGGACTTACCGATGAAAAATACAACATCGTTGTCTATAACGGATCCTCCGAGAACGGACCGCAGGGACAGCCGATCGCAAGTCGTGAATATATGCTGAAAGATGTGAATGCCGATGCCACCTTCGGAAACCGGCGGGAAGCGACAGTTCATACCTTTTCCGAACCGATCTCTGTGGGCTCTTCGTTTTTTGTGGGCGTCGATTTCGGATCATACGGTGATGAGGGAATCGGTAATGCCGGTATTGTGTCCACTCCTCTCCTGGGTAGTCGGGTCCCCCAGGAATGGGAACAGTGGGATAACGGTGCCTGGCACAATATTTCGGATGCATGGTTCGGGAACCAAAGTGCAGCAGGCACGGGAACGGACGGTGCCAATTTGTGGATAGAAGTAACACTCGGCGGTACGACATCTATACCCGGAGACGATCTAACGCTGCCGACAACACTCGCTCTCGAGCAAAACTATCCCAATCCGTTCAATCCGGTTACCGTAATACAGTACGCGCTTCCCGAAGCCGGACACGTTTCGCTTATCGTGTACGATATGCTCGGTCGCGAGGTTCAAAGACTGGTCGACGGTGAAATGAATGCCGGTATTCACCGGATTAATTTTGAAGCAGGCAGTTTGAGCAGCGGGGTATATATGTACCAGCTCAGAGCAGGTGATCAGGTCAGGACAAAGCGGTTACTGCTCCTGAAGTAAGCGGTATATCGGTTTCGTATTTTTTGGGTGAAATGTCCGCCACTTTTACAGTGTAGTACGGACATTTCACCCATTTTTTTTATAAAGCCGGTGATGAATCTTTGTGTACGGATTGTGCAGATGATCATTTCTTTTAATTCCATGATCCGGTTTTTACCTTTTTTGGGTATAGATGTATAGGATAAATCAAGAGATATATGTTTTATAAACACATATAAACAGGTGTCTTTCGATCATGCCGGACACGTCTATTTCAGTACACAGGGAGGAGGAAACATATGATACGGCTGTACGCAATTTTATTCTCAATCCTTTTCATGTCGGTAAGCTATGCACAGGTGTTCATCGATGATTTTACCGCAAACGATGTCGAAAATAACACCAACGGTCTCTGGCGTCCTCGAATTGCAGCAGCCGGCGACGGTTCATATTCAATTGCCTGGGAAGATTACAGCGATCGTCCGGGAATTAATTCGAACATTAGCGGAAGGTCGCAGATCGCGGTACGCCGTTTTTCGGCCGACGGTCAACCGCTCGGACACATCAATTTTTTCCGGGGAGAAAGTACCAACATATCGATGTGGTTGTTCGACTTTCTCGAGCATGCCGAACTCGAATACCTGAGTAACGGTGTCCTTCTGGTTTTGATGCAGCATACCGGTCGTTTTGTGATAGGCAGTGATGATGTTGCAAGTGCCGAGACAACGCTCGGAGCGATCAATACGAACGGACAGATTATCAAACTTCATCATTTCGGTGATAATGTACAGTCCCCGTTGATATTTACTTCATCCCGTCGCCAGGATCGTCCGCGCCTGACAGTCACACCCGATGACGTGATTGTTGCAATTCTCGATGAATCATCATACGACAGCGGTTATCGGAATGTTGCTTTCCGTGCACTGAATACATCTCTCGAAGAATTAATTACACGTGAAATACCGCACGATGACGGAGTCGGTGAAGCGCCTCATATTCATGCCGATGCCGCAACCAATGGTCAGCTTTTTGCAACAGTATGGCAGGACGGCAGGTATGGGGATTTGTGGAGCGTCTCGGTACAGTTTTATACGGAAGAAGGACCTGTCGGCACGAACCACCGTGTGAATCAGACGCCTCCCGGAACCGCGTATGCAATCTGGCCGAGCGTTGCTATGAATGAGTCGGGACAATCGGTGGTCGTATGGTATGATTCGAGGAACGGAGCACAGCTTTACGGACAAAGGTTTGATGCCGGGGGAAATCCCGCAGGTGATAATTTTCAAATAACAGAAACACCTGCTGGCGGTGATATCTATTTCCGACCCGAAGTTGCCGTGCGTAATGACGGAAGTTTTATGGTGGTCTGGACCGACAGCACAGACGTACAAAATGCTTTCCGTGCAAAGGCAAGACAGTATGATGCAGGCGGGATTCCGGCGGGTGATCCTCAACTTATTCCTTCGCTCGACGTTCTGTCGGGCTACCCGGATGTGGCGACCGATGGTTCGGCATACTATGTAACGTGGATGGATGGCAGGCTGAACGGAGAATATATTGATGTCTTTGCCAAGAAGATTGGAACGGTTATATCTTCGGTCGGAGAAGACGGGTCCGGGTTCCCTCAGTCGGTAACATTATACCCTGCCTATCCAAATCCGTTTAATCCAAGTACCACAATTCGTTTTGCCATTCCCGAGCAGATGCATGTTTCTCTCGGAGTTTATGATATGGTCGGAAGAAAAGTCGCGACGGTGGTTGACGAAGAATTACCACCGGGTGAATACTCAAGGGCGTTCAATGCGATCGGACTTGCGAGCGGTGTTTATCTGTACCGGCTTCGGGCGGGAAATTGTATGGAGACAAGGCGGTTCACGCTTGTCAAATAACCGGAACCATTTTCAATCGTTCCACACACCGGCGGCAAGTTCATGGAATCGATGATCTTCGCGAAGCTGATCGAGCAGCGGATGTGTGTCGATGTAAACCAGAAACGGATCGTTTACTTCGATAGCACGCTGTAAAAGGCCGATGGCACTGTAATAATCGCGATCGGTGTATA
>SLQE01000179.1 GCA_007131635.1 Bacteroidota bacterium
TAATTATCTTACATCGCGTACCTCAATCGATGGCGAATTAAATGTCAGGGAGATATTTTCCGGGGACACACAGATGCGGGGACTTAGAATCGATCTGCGAATGATAGTGGGTGGCGTAGTATCCGGTATCGAAGAGGGGAAGCCCAATTCATTATTCGATATAGGTATACAGGCACAATCGGACGGGACTCTCTATTTTGCCGATACGGGAAAATTTGAAAACGCTGTGATATCCGATCTCGACGCCATAGCGACTATATTCAATGCCGAGGACGGTGTCGCAGAGCAATTCAATAATAGATTAAATACATTTGTATCGACAGGCGGGTTCATCGATAATAGCCGTGAAGGGGCTGACGGACAACTGCGAAACCTCAACACCCGGATTGAGGATATGCAGCGGAGAATTGATGTACGCGTCGAGCGGTTCAGAGATGAATTTATTAAAATGCAGGGTATGATCGCTGCGGCAAATCAGCAATTACAAATGCTGAGTAATTTACAGATGTTTTACATGGGCTAACAAATACATGGACGGAGATATGGTATGGCAACGGAAATCAGACCATTGAGTGAAAGTACATCGGTACACAAAGTCGGTGTCGATCGGGAGCGGCATGAACAGGAGAAAATGCCGAAAAGTGAAAAAGTGTTATTAAACGAAAGCCTGACAGCCGATGAAATCGAGGAACTGATCGGTGAACTAAATGACGTGATGAGAGTCATGAATACGAAAATCTCATTTTCAATCGATTCGGAAACAAACCGACCGGTAATACAAGTATCGGATAAAGACACCGGAGAACTGATACGACAGATTCCTCCGGAGGAATTGATGCGTGTATCGCAGCGGATGTCCGATGTTCTCGGCATGCTGTTCGACGATCGTATATAATCTATGGCAGGGATCGAAGAACAATACCGGTTATTGCAATCTGTTCTGAGTGTTTCATCGGCATTGGTTCGGCATTCGGAAAATGCCGACCTTGAAAAAATCGATGAATTGCTCGGCGAACAACAACGATTATTGAATAAGGCCTTTTCGGAGAAAGCAATGCCGGATTTATCCGGACAGAGTACTGTCGCCAGGAAGGAGATCAGGCATCGCTTTTCAACGGTTATCTCCGGGATCGAGGCGAACATGAAAAATTTCATCTCTATTTTGCAGGAGAAAAAGTGCGAAAGATATCAGTATATTAAGCAGGCCCAAAGACAGAGATCGTTATCCACATATATCCAGAATTGATTATGAACATTAAGAATATTTCAATAAGCAGGTTTCAGATAGATCCGGCGGATCAAAAAAAGAAACCTGGGAAAACGCGTGAAACGTCGGAAAATGTGAAAAAAGATTCGGTAAAGTTGTCTGCCGAGGCGCGTGAAATGCAATATACCAAAAAATATCTGAAACAACAGGAAGTAAAAGAGCGAATGAATAACGGTTTTTACACCCGGAGGGATGTCGTCGAAAAAATAGCTTCGGAAATACTAAAGGAGATGATGGGAGAAAAATAATACGAACACGTCCCCGCCGCAAGATAGATAACCACCGAATTGTCTTTCACTTCCCATCCGATAGAATCCGTATTCTATAGAACCAAATCCTTTTCTTTTATTGAAAAAATAGGTACCTTATAAAGCACAAAATGATATATATACCCGGCATGCGTATTGTGGTGAATAACAAAAAAGGCAAGATTAAACTCCTTATCGTGGATGACCACACCCTCTTTCGGAAGGGTTTTATTCGATTAATAACTCTCGACGACAGATTCGAGGTGATTGGTGAAGCTGAAAACGGGAAAGAGGCAGCAGAACTGGTACATCAACTCGAACCTGATATCGTGCTTATGGATATCGGTATGCCGGTACTGAATGGTCTGGAGGCGACAAGGAGAATTAAAAAAGACCTTCCTCACATTAAAATTCTCATACTCTCTGCATTTGATAATGAAAATTATATGTATCAGGTCGTTCAGGCCGGAGCTCACGGGTATCTCCTGAAGACCGTTGATGCCAACACATTATACGCCGCATTGAAATCAGTTCAGAAAAATGAGTATGTGTTCCCGGAATCCATCAAACCGGTTTTGGAAGAAGAGTTACGCAGTATCCGCAACGGTACGTTGAATTCCACATCGGATAATGTTCATTCATTAACCGATCGTGAACGCGAAATACTTCAGCTTATCGCCGAGGGAAATAGCCACCAGCAAATAGCCGATATCCTGCATATCAGTATCCGTACCGTCGACACACATCGAAATAACATCATAAAAAAGCTGGATGTGCATGATACTGCGAATCTTGTTTTATACGCCATTAAAAACGGTATAACCATTTTACCCCGCTAAGCAGCTCATCATCTAAAAAATCGTAAAAATACACGTTATAACGTATTGCCCCATTTGGCTAATATTAGTACATTGGTTAATAGTGCTTGAAAATTAATACATACATATCCGATTGCTAGCAGATGATGACCTTATGGAAGAACTTACAATACTCATAGTTGACGATATTGAGGAAAATATTCAGATTCTCCGGGAATTTCTTGACGAGTATGGATATACCATTGTTGCCGCTAATAATGGTATTGAAGCATTGGAGAGACTTGAGGAGCATCAGGTCCATCTGATCATTACTGATGCAATGATGCCGAAAATGGATGGTTTTCAGTTGTGTCGAAAAGTCAAGGATCATCCCCGGTATTCTGCCATTCCGTTTATTATGTACACAGGTGACTATATCGATGAGGAGGATCGCGAATTTGCGAAAAGCCTCGGTGTCGATAAGTATATAGTAAAAAGCGAGGGTTTCAAAGAACTAATTACTACTGCGAACGATATTGCGATAAATTGGTACGGTTATTCACAGAGAGAAACGGAAACAAGAAGCGATACGATCGATGATACCCTATTCCTTGAAAAACATCATAGCATTCTTGTTAAAAAACTTGAGGAGAAGATGCGGCACCTCGAGCACTATGCCGAGACTCTCAACAGGAAAAACATTGAGTTAAAAGCTTCTGAAGCCCGATACAGGAGTTTATTTGAAAATGCGAATATCGGGGTTGTTATCCTCAATCGGGAAACAAAACGAATTCTTGATGCGAATAAGCAGGCGATAAGCATGCTGAAGTATTCCAAAAAGGAGCTACTCGGGAAAGATTGTCTCCCGATTCAGGAAGATGAAAAGATGACACTCCGATTATTATATAGTGAATTATTTTTTAGCGGAGAGGCAGCTATCATCGATAAAGAGGGGAGTTCGATTGAAGTACATATTAGTTCGGTACCGATCGCACACGCGCAGGATCCCCGGATAATTGTATATATCCGTGATTTATCCGAGCATGTGAAAATCAGACAAAAGTTATTACAGGTTGAAAACATGACCATGATGGGTCGTCTCGCAGCCGGGATCGCTCATGAGATACGAAATCCACTTGCTGCCATAACCGTTAATCTCCAGTATCTTCAGAACAGGTATGCCGATAACGAAGATATTATGAGCACGGTTGAAATGGCGATGGATGGCTCGAAGCGTGTTGAACAGGTCATTGATAAAACCCTCAGCCTGGCGCGGGCTACGCCGCCGCAGACGAACAGTGAAGATGTACACAAAATTATCAGTCGCGTTTTGTGGTTTATGAAAATGCCGCTGCAACAAAAAAACATTACTATTCACAAGAATTTCTCCGAAGCGTTACCGAAGATCTCAGTCGATGAAAAGCAAATACAACAGGTTCTATTGAACATAATACAAAATGCGGTTGACGCGTCAAAAGAAAGTAGTTCGATTACACTTACAACCGATGTCCGGGGTGAAAACGAGAAGAAAATAGTATATATCGAAGTTGCCGACCGGGGTGAAGGTATCCCGAAAAGTGTACAGGATCACATTTTTGAACCATTTAATACCACGAAAAAAAGTGGAACGGGTTTAGGACTGGCGATTTCAAAGTACATCATGGATCGCCATAACGGCAATATTATACTGTCTTCAAACCCGGGAGAGGGGACCTCTATTCGGTTAGAATTTCCAATTTATTAACGGATGCAAGGAGTTTCAAAATGGCATTAGGAAAAATAATACTGGCTGACGATGATATTAATCTGACAAAGTCGCTTCAGCGCGTATTGCAATCTGAACATTATGAAGTTGAAATATGTAACAATGCATCACGGCTCACCGATCTATTTGCAGCATACAACCCCGATCTTATTTTTCTTGATATTTATTATGGAGAGTATAACGGCATAGAACTTTTAAAAATCATCAAAAACGATAATCCGGATATACCCATCATAATGTTTACTGCATATTCGGAAATATCGATCGCGGTTGAGGCGATGCGGGAAGGGGCCGAGGACTTTATCGTAAAACCGTTTGATGTGGGGCATATGCTCGTTATTGTCGAGCGGGCTATGCAGCGGGCAAAACTACAGAAAAAAGTAACCATCTTACAGGAAGAATTAGACGAACAGCGTTCGAAAAGCGGGATTATTGGAAAGAGCAAAACCCTCCAAAATATACTTACGACCGCAGATCGCCTTGCTTCAAGTGATAATACGACTGTTCTACTCGAGGGTGAAAGCGGTACCGGGAAAGAGCTTATTGCCAGGTATATTTATCAAAGAAGTCCGCGGTCCGAAAAACCTTTCATCACATTAAACTGTGCGGCAATTCCGAAAGAACTTGCTGAGAGCGAGTTCTTTGGTTATGAGCGGGGGGCATTTACCGGTGCCGTAGAAAAGATGAAAAAGGGAAAATTCGAACTTGCAAACGGAGGGACCATATTCCTCGATGAAATAGGTGAATTAACCGTCGATATGCAGGTGAAATTGCTCCGTTTACTAGAGGAAAAAAGATTTTACCGGCTTGGCGGTACAATTGAAGTCACGGTCGATGTACGTATAATAGCTGCGACAAACCGTGACCTTGCTCGCGAGGTCGAAGCCGGAAGATTCCGGGAAGATCTATATTACCGGCTCAATGTAGCGGCCATAAAGATACCGTCTTTGGTCGACCGAAAAGAAGATATCGTCCCCCTTGTCTATTCATTCCTCAAAGAGTTTAGCGGTAAATTCAACAGACCGACGCCCGATATATCACAGGAAGCAATGGAGTATCTTGAGAGTCTTGTCTGGAAGGGCAATGTACGCGAACTGCGGAATACCATCGAACGAGTTGTACTATTGAATGATGTTTCTCAATTAACATTGAATCATTTTTCGTTCTTATTGGGTGGCAAAACAAATCAGAACGTCGGTAATAGTATGAACGGAAAGGGTTTCCTTCTCCAGATACCCAAAGAGGGGATACAGATGAAGGAGGTTGTCCGCGACCTCATAGTAAAGACATTAACGATAACAAAAGGTAATCAGGTTCAGGCAGCAAAGGTTCTTGGGCTCTCCCGTTCAAAATTGCGCTATCGAATGGAGCAACTCGGCATCAAGCCTGAACAACGCTCATACACTATTATACAATAGATCTCCATATCTCGAAAGACAACTTTATGGGAAAATATGTATCATTGGATCAAATCAAACCCGGGATGACACTTGCTGCCCCGGTGGTCAATCGTTATGGTCAGGTAGTTATTGCGAGCGGTATCGAATTGCAAGTACATCATATCGAGAGACTCAAAACATGGGGAGTGTTCCAGGTTTCAATTCAGAGTGAAAGCGATAATGGATCGGATTTGAATCAGGACATTCTCGATCTGGCAAAAGAGCAGATTGATGCAAAATTGACCTGGATACCCAGGAATCAGGCGGAAATCGATATCTATGGTTCGGCAATCGAGTTAGCGGCCATGAAAATTATTAACGGCTCAGGAGGAAGTTTATGACTCTTGTAGACCGAATTTGTGAACAGGTCAACTCACTACCGACCTTACCGACTATTTATTCAGCTCTTAACGAATTGATTGAGAACCCAAGAGCGACACCGGAAGATGCAGCGAAAGTTATTGCTACCGATCAGGCAACGGCATTCAAAATTCTTCGTTCTGCTAACTCGGCATTTTACGGGCTTAATGGCCGTGTGGATACTATATCACAGGCAATAATACATCTGGGATTCAATGAAATAAAAAATCTGGTCGCGGCTATATCAATTGTCAACATGTTTAAGAAGAACAGCGATATTGATAATTTTTGTCCGGTGGATTTCTGGGCACATTCGATCGGTGTCGGTGTGATGACCAGGTTTATCGGCCAGGTAATCGGACTGGGTAATGTTGAGAATTTCTTTTTAGCAGGTATTCTTCACGATTTGGGGAAATTGATTTTTGTCGAGTATGCAAAGGAAGAGTATATTGAAGCGCTCAGAATTGCGGAAGAGAAAGGAATTCCCCTCCGGGACGCCGAAATGACGGTGCTTGGCATAGATCATACATTTGCGGGTGAACTCCTGAGCGATAGATGGAAACTTCCCGAATCGATAAAACAAGCAATTCGCTATCATCACCTCGGTACCATGGATGATAAACACAATGTTATCGTAGCATCTGTGCATATTGCAAATATATGCGCAAAACTATTCGCAATGGGATACTCCGGAGATGCGATTATTCCTGAACCGAATTATAAAGTTTGGGAAGTATTGAGATTGCCGGATAATGTATTCAAGGCAAGTATCCAGAGCATAATGCGTGATTACGAAATAACGGTTGGCCAATTATTGCATAATAATTTGTAATCGGGTATGATTAAGAATATAAAGGAGAAGATAGAAAGTATGAAAGAGAGCAGTGAATTTACACAATGGCAGCATATTATTGATGCAATGCTTGCATTTACCTGCAACAGGGTTAACCGCGGATCTGTATCCGATATCATTGTCGGTGGATTGGAAGTATTCCTCGAACTACCCGGAAGTAAGGTCGTATCGCTTTTTTTAGTGAATGAAGATTCGTATGATTTCCAGTACAGTAACTCCGTACCGGAAGGGACGAGCGAACCGGCAAAACGTCAGTTTCAGCTGCTAGTTGATAACGGTGTAATTGCTACGGCTCTCAATTCGGGTCAGGCCACATATTATAATTCCACGGAGGAAGACCAACAAAGTGAGGATATGCTTGTTATTCCACTTGTCGGCCCGAAGGGTGTTATCGGTGTCGTACTGGTGACTCTCGGCAAAGGTGAAAGGCATTTGGAACATATGTTGTTGCGTTTATGCCTGTTACACTCATATCAATTTGCTTCAGTGCTCTATAGTGCCAGGGTATTTCGTAAATTGAAGAATGAAAAGACCGTTCTCAGGCAAAAAATAGCTGCCCGTACACAGGATGTGGAATTTGAAAAGCGAGAACTTCAGACGGTGCTTGATTCGATTCCCGCCGGGCCACTTACACGTGAACAGAGTATGATGACATTACAGAACGGTACCGGAGAATTGCATAACGGTATGATGCATGAACGCATGCGGAGCGAGAAATTCCGTGTGTTGAGCACATTTACACGTCATTTATCCCATGATCTCGCAAATATATTCAATAATATTTCGGGATATTCATATCTTGTGAAAAAAAATCTCCATGATCCTCAAAAAATTCAAAAATATATCGACACAATTGAATTAACGGCACAAAAAGGTAATAACCTGACGCTTCAATTAAAAAATATGGTTGTCGAAAAGCGCGGCCGGGCAAAAGAAGTTGA
>SLQE01000132.1 GCA_007131635.1 Bacteroidota bacterium
GTATCGAATGAACATCCCTCGGTCGCCTGCAAAACAAACGCGCGATAGTGATCGGGCGGTAATACGGGAACCGGCTGATACACATCAGCGAATCGCCCGCGCTCGTGGAGAATCCGTTCGGGAGAATAACGGGTTATCCTCTCAATAACCGGTGTTATATCCCGAACCGCAGTTTCATAATCGGGTTTTGCGACTTTGATTTTATCCGGCGGTGTGGATTCCAGTTGCCCGAGGATCTCAACACCCATCTGCCAGAGTTCCCCGCAAAACTCCGCAAGCTCCTCATCCGAAAGCCGTTCACGGTCGAAACCGCCGCCCCGTTCCTTCGGACGCTTCGACAATCGAACACCATAATGCGACAATCCCCGCTGCAAATTATAATTAAGCGTGCTCAACCGCCACGGTCTTCCTTCAAGATCGTAGAAATATTGTTTTCCCTCATCGGTAAAAACCGAGAGCGCATCATCCCGCAATCCGATAAAAACCGGTTTGTCACCGCGTATCTTCAATTGAATCGCTGCCTTGAAACCGGGGACGTCTTTGAGATTTTTGTTTTCGAGGTATTTGAGGTCTGTTTCATTCATATGGAGGAATATACTAAAAATATGGGAATTATTTAAGGAGAATCGGCAGGGAATCTTTTTTTTGTGAAAACACGTACTTATCAGAGTATGGGTTTACAATATTTATCTGTAAATAATATCGATCCCTTTTCAATACGAGATAGTCTCAAATTTGACAATGTGTAATTTTTCTAATATTTTGGTGTATAGAAAGGAGATCATTCAAATGCGCACAAATGTAGAGATAGACGATACCTTAATTAAACAGGCAATGGAACTAACCGATTCAAAAACGAAAAAACAAGTCGTCGATCTTGCTTTACGGGAACTAATAAATCAACGAAAGCGTCGATCGATATTACAATACCGCGGTAAGATGAAATGGAAAGGCGATCTTAACAAGATGAGAGAAACCGGATGAAGGATATTCTTGCCGATACATCAGTATGGATCGACTTTTTCAACGGTATAAAATCTGCTGAAACCGATTTTCTTGCAACATATATTATGAATGACTATGTCGTTTATCTCTGTCCGACTATAATACAGGAGATACTGCAGGGGTTTGTTTACGATACCGATTTTAAAAAGGCAAAGGAGCTTCTGCTCACCTTCCCTATCCTGAATGATAATCCCGTTGAAATGAGTATAGCGGCTGCGGATTTATACCGGTCGATACGAAAGAAAGGCGCGACGATTCGTAAAAGCAACGATTGCCTCATCGCCGCATATTGTATAAAGCATAAAATACCCGTGCTCCATAAGAATCGTGACTTTAGAACGATGTCGAAAAACTCGGCTTTAAAAATCGTAGCCATTCGATGAAGTTGAAAAATTTAGAGAAAAGATAAACGCCGGGGTGCAAAGGTGTCAGGCTGAGTTAATTATTATTCCGACTCGTCGGAATAATCTATCAAAATAATGACACAATTCAATAGCGTGAGAGGTGTCAGACTGAGCGGAGTCTGGCGCAGCCACCCCTTCGGGGGAAGTCTACGTGCGATGGCCTTTGCGTCATTGGCAGCCCCGCTTATGCGGGGTAAACTCCGTCTGGTGTAGCCATACCTTAGAAAAAAATGTGGACAACCCTGAGTCCTATTTCTATTTCACACCCGGCGTGGTTTCCTTCCTGCTCAATGATATCCTCCCTCTCTCGAGATCGATCCCGATTATCGTCACGTCGATGATGTCACCGACCTGAACCACATCAAGCGGATTCTTCACGAACCTTTCGGCCATCTGTGAGATATGCAGCAATCCGCTCTCCTTCACTCCGATATCCACAAACGCTCCGAAATCCGTCACGTTACGCACGGTCCCTTTCAGCTTCATCCCCTCTTTGAGATCTTCTATCTTTAATACATCGCTGCGGAGTATCGGTTTCGGGAGCTCTTCCCGCGGATCGCGTCCGGGTCTCTTCAGATTCTCTATTATATCGCGCAGCGTCGGTTCACCGATACCGACATTCTGTGCAAGATGTCCGATATCTTTTCCACTGACGGCAAGATCGAGAACGGATGCAGATACTTTTATGCGGTGTACAGGAACATGTAATAGCTCGAGCAATCTATTCGTCGCATCATACGATTCGGGATGGATGAACGTGTTATCGAAAGGATTATTGCTGCCGGGTATTTTCAGGAATCCCGCCGCCTGTTCAAACACCTTCTCTCCCACACCGCTCACAGCCATAAGCTGCAGCCGGTCGGTAAACCTGCCCGTCTTCTCACGATGGCTGACGATATTACCGGCTATCCGCTTGTTCAATCCCGACACATAGGTGAGCAACGGCACCGACGCCGTGTTGACATCGACACCGACATAGTTTACGCAGCTCTCAACAACCTGATCGAGTTTTTCCATCAACTGTTTCTGATTCACATCATGCTGGTACAAACCGACACCGATTGATTTCGGGTCGATCTTTATCAGTTCGGCGAGCGGATCGAGCACACGGCGTGCGATTGAAATGTTCCCGCGCATACTTGCCTCGAGGCCGGGGAATTCTTCTTTCGCAAGCTTCGATGCAGAATACACGGATGCCCCCGCTTCGCTCACAATTATGTATTTACAGGAGAGGTTATGTTCCCGTATCATTTCCGCGATCATCAATTCGGTTTCCCTGCTGGCGGTACCGTTCCCTATGGCGATTATATCGACTGCATAGGTATTCACCAGGCCGACAACCGCATCGATTGCTTCACGCATTTTTTTCTGCGGAGGATGCGGATAGATAGTCGTACCGTCGAGATACTTGCCGGTGTTGTCGATAATCGCGACTTTCGAACCCGAAACGAATCCGGGATCGATTCCCATAATGGTCATCCGAGAAAGCGGCGGCTGGAGCAGTAGCTGTCGAAGATTCGATGCAAAGACTTCAATCGCGTGCGCGTCGGCTCCCCCGGTCAATGTGTTCCTTATCTCTCTTTCAATGGACGGACGAATCAGGCGGGAAAAAGCATCCTGCACGGCTTCCTCAAGAATTTCATCGAACACCGTTTTTTTGTAGGTGAAAAACGTCGACTTAATTTTTTCCGGCACCCGTCCGGTATCAAACTCAAGCGATACCTTGAGCACTTTCTCGCGCTCACCGCGGTTCAGGGCGAGCGTCTGATACGGTTTGATATTTTTAATATCAACGTGAAAATCATAGTACAATTGATATACATCTTTCCGTTCACTTTTCTTCTCTTTCCCCGGCTTTTTTTCCTCGACTTTCACCGAACGGACAACACTGCTGCCGATCATATATTCGCGGACCGATTTGCGCACGTCGGCGCTGTCGCTTATCATCTCCGCGATAATATCCTTCGCGCCCTGCAGCGCTTCCGCCGTGGTATGTACTTCCTTCTCCTCATCGAGGAATTCCGCGAGCTTCTCCTCGAAGTTTCCTTCAAATGCCGGATTGTCGAGTATAAACCGGGCAAGCGGTTCAAGTCCTTTTGCGATCGCGACCGTCGCACGGGTTTTCCGTTTCGGACGGTACGGCAGATAGAGATCCTCAAGCTCCTGGAGCCTGGTACAGGTTTGAATGCGGACTTTCAATTCATCGGTCAGTTTCCCCTGCTCATCGATACTTTCCAGTATAGTCTGTTTTCGCTCTTCGAGTGTCACCAGATACTGATACCGTTCCCGGATAGCACGAAGCGTGTCCTCCTCGAGTCCGCCGGTATGTTCTTTCCGGTAGCGTGCGATAAAGGGGATAGTCGCGTCCTCCTCAAACAACCGGAGTACTGCAACGACCTGATGTTCGTCTATTGAGAGTTCAGAAGCGAGATATCGTGTAATTGAAAGCATTTTTTTAACCCGGTGTAAAGTTAACGTGTGGAAATGTTAAAATAATGAAAAATTCGGATTTATAAAAAAATTGGTACCGCATCATCGGTATGCTGAAATTTCACGGATCTCGAGAGAGAATGGCCCGGCCTGCTTTTCTGAAATCATCAGACCGATCGAGATGACACGGGAAGTGTCGAGCGGAGGTGCCGGATCGAGTTCCCTTCCCCGAAAAGTGGCTATAAATGAAGTAAAAGGAAGATCATACTTATGCCATTTGTCTGCTTGCGGCCGGAAAGATGCCTGATAGAGGACACCGTCGAATGCGGTATCGGTTCGCACGTTGCATTTGTATATCTTTCCGTCACCGCGTGCCGTAAGTGAAATTCCCGCAAATTCCCGCAAATTAAGGTTTATCGATTCGGAGCGTACAGATGCAAACCCGCCGTTGTTCTGAAGCGAGACATTGCCGGTAAAACGCGCAACGCCCTCTTTCACCTGCAAGTTACTTTCCGACCGGCCGCCCATTATAACATCATTTATGGGGTACCATGATATTTTATCGTTTTTTCCCGTAAAATCAATCAATGTCCTTATCATATCATTTATTAACAATCTGAATCTTAAAATAATTCTCATAAAGGTTGAATATTGTTTTATTATTTTGTAGAATTATGAACTATTGAACAGATTACCCACCTTCGCTCGGGATTGTAGTGCTATGAAAAACTTAATTGCGGTACTCATATTCTTTTGTTGTCTCAGCCATACTCTTATCGCTCAGACAGCATCGGATTATTTACCAACGCTAAACAGCAGTTGGAAGGTAGAATCCTCGTCGACGCTCGACGATTCGGTTTTAGCCTCGGGGATCCGAACCGACTCTCTCGTTTCGATAGAAACGATCGATGCACATACGGTGTATACTATTGAGACGTCCGAGGAGGGGTATTCTTACCGGCTCGATACCAGAGAGGATACATTATTTATACGCGTACTGCAGGTTTTAGCATCCGAAATTTTTTCCGACAGCCTGCTCGTCCTTGACGTCGATGTCGACGACCGGTTACCGCTGGCAATTTTTTCCGCCGGAGTTGGCGATGAATGGGATGTATACCATCTTGAACAGACGATCAAGCTGACCGATTCTCTCATAGCTGCAATGCCGGTCACGGTGGAGGACGAGGCAGAGATTGAGATAAAGGTTTCGGGTACGCGGTTACCCGAAGAAATTCTCGACTTACCGATCGGCGCAACGACTACACAGGTATTCGAAATACATGTTGACCTTGCACTGACAGTCATTGTACGTTTTTCCATATTCCGGATACCGGTCACATTACAGCTTCTCGAAGGATACGCGCTTCGTACTTATGTAGCATCAGGTCGCGGGATTGTCCAACAATTTTCGGAGCAGTATGAAGTAAGAGCGGTAGCGGAAGATCTTAATGTGGATGAATATTTATTCACCCTTCCGGCCAACCACTCGCGCACGATTGAATTCAACGAGGGTGAGCCGACGATCGTATACGATGACAGTCACCGGTTCCCGACTCACTTTACCCTGGATCAGAATTATCCCAATCCATTCAACCCTGTCACGACTATCGGATTCAGTATCACCGAGCGATCGAATGTAACCCTGACGGTTTACAATATTCTCGGTAAGACGGTCGCGACCCCGGTACAGAACGAACTCCCCCCGGGTTCGTTCAAGGTATCATTCGATGCATCCCATCTCTCGAGCGGTGTGTACTTTTACACGCTGCAGGCAAACGGATTGAAGGACACGAGGCGGATGGTGTTGAGTAAGTAACATGCAGCAACATCCTCCACAGGAGGAGTTTCATTAACATAGTACAACAGCGCGTAGGCTGTCATCCCGAGTAGTATATTGTCACCCTTCGACTCCGCTCAGGGTGACAACCTATAGTAACAAAGACAAAATACATTAGCGCGTAGGGTGTCAGGCTGAGTCGAAGCCTGCAAGCGTCGGCGTTTGAGTCTTCATGTCATTGGCAGCGGAGCCGAAGGATGAGAGCGAGGGTATCTGTGTCATTAGCAGCCCCGCTGATGCGGGATAAACTCCGTCTGGCGTAGCCACTCCATTGGAGGAAGTATGACAATCCCTCACTCACCAACCTGCTTTGCACTCACACTTAGTGACTGCGATACATCAAAGGGTTCCTGTGTAGGTTCGTGATTCCCGACGAAGCGGAAATTCCAGTTTCCGCTGAGACGTGTATATGCAGTACCCGGTGTCTGAAGGGCAATCGGGTTGCCCTGTCCCGTGATAAACACCTGTCCGCCCGCATTGAAATTGATCGCCTGTCCGATAGGATTCGTAATATCAACCCGTACCAGTCTGATATCTCTGCTTGGAAGCGCATAGAACTCAATACCCTCCGCTCCACCTTGTAACTGGACATTACGGGAGGATAGTGAAAAGTTTGGCGGCGGCACCTCTTCGGGACCGGTGGGGCTGTCATCTTTGCTACAGCCGAATAGAAATAAAGACAGCAGAAGCAAGAGTGTGGAAACGATCTTAACGTTTTTCAATGAGCGCATAACATACCTCCATTTTGGTATTTATTTTTTTGTTTGTTAGATAATGCTTTTTCGCGATTTATATGTAACGCGCAAGACATTGATAAAACAGGTCATTTTTTCCCTGCCAATTATTAAAATATTCTAATTATTATTCCCCGAAAAACGTGTTTTGCCTTATTATAGAAGAAACTTTTCACAACGGCATCAATGTTAGCATACATATGCTTGAAAAATACGCCCGATTACAGTAAATTCATCAGACACAGTAGGGTTATTCATTCACATAATCGTTCGGCCGTTTATATTCATGGAAACAAAAGAGACAGCAACACAACTTCTCATTGACTGGAGCAAGGGCAACGAACGTGCTCTCGATGAACTCATGCCGATCGTTTACAGCGAGCTTGAAAACATTGCCCGCCGTTTTCTTATCTACGAACGGAAAGACCATACGCTCAACACATCCGCACTCGTCCATGAAGCATATCTTAATTTAGTCGATCAGCGACAAGCCAACTGGCAAAACAAAGCACACTTTCTCGCAATTGCGGCACAGTCGATGCGACGAATTCTTATCAGCTATGCCAGACAGCATAAGGCACAAAAACGCGGCGGCGGACAACCGCGCATCACACTTATTGAAGAAATAGTACCGGGGAACGATCCGGATGAAGATATGATTGCACTCGACGAATCATTGAAACGTCTCGGACAACTGGATCAGCGAATGGTCAACATTGTCGAGTACCGTTTTTTTGCGGGACTGTCAATAGAGGAAACTGCCGAAGTATTATCTATCTCTCCGGCAACCGTAAAACGTGACTGGCGGACCGCCAAAGCCTGGCTGCACCATGACCTTCGGTCCGATAAATAATCAAAATAACCCGGTCTCATACATCCGGCAATATATGTACATGCATGACCCTTCTGCTCTATAAAATACGCGTTAAAAGTGCATGGGAAGGTTCAATGAAAACAGTTAGGTCAAGATAATACTTATGAATCCTGAGCAATTCGAGCGTATTAAACAAATTTTTCAGCACGTTGTCGATTTGCCTGTAGCCGAACGCGATGCATTCCTTCGCCGGGAGTGCCATGGCGATGAAGCGCTCGCATCGACCATTCGTACCATGATACAGGCAGACTCGGAGGCATCTTCATTTCTGGAAAAACCTGCGACGATCGGATCGATACTATCACACGATACACCCGCAGGTATCGACCGCACCGGTACACAGATCGGCGGCTATACCGTCACCGGTATTCTGGGCGAGGGCGGCA
>SLQE01000403.1 GCA_007131635.1 Bacteroidota bacterium
ATCAAGCAGAAGCTTTGTTGGTGTTTTCTTGTGCCGGCAGAATTAATGTCCTGGGGCCCCTGGTCAACTCAGAAAATGAAGGCTTACATAATGTTTGGAATACACCTATGGCTGGATTCTTCACTTATGGTGAATTTGGAATCGATAGCAAAGATAATATGGAGTTTCATTCAGGTGCCTGTAGCTGGGTGGCTTTAAAAGAAAAGTAAAAGCCCCCTTCTACTTCCCCAAAAGGGAGAGAGCGAAAAGAAAAAATGTTCGAAAACACCTTCTGTATGCCGTCGGCAAAATCCTGTTGGTGGTCATCGGGATAAACTGTCCCGTTAGGGACTGTAGATCGGTAGAAATCTCCTTGGGTTTTCTATAACTCACGATATAGTAAAAGCACATGGAGGCACGCTCGACGTAAACAGCAGTACATCAGGCACCGTATGTAACATTATACTTGGAAGAAATCATGACTAAGACCCTTCACATGCAAGATCATGTCCGTGAGCTTGAACAGGCTCTCGATCAAAGAAATGCCGAACTGGTTCTATTCAGCAGTATTCAGGAGGCATTGCTGTCTCAACGGGACATGTCGTATATTTTTAATTTGGTGGGCGATTATATCCATTCTATCTTTGATGACCACCTCATAGCAATTGCCACCTTTGATCATGATACGGAAGTCGAACACATTCATTATCATTACGAAAACGGGAAACGGTTCTTATCGGAACTACGCTCTTTTAATAGGATCTCTCAAATGCTGATCGAGAGCCGTACACAATTGCTGGTCAACAAAAACAGCGAAGAGTTCGTGAGGGGTATATCGGCGGATAATCAAAAAAATGTTCCGTGGAAGCATATCCCGAAATCATTCATTTTTGTACCATTAATGACGGACGATGTGGTCCGTGGTTATATTAGTATGCAGAGCTTTGACCGGGAAAAAGTATTCGACGGCGAACACGTTCGACTGTTAAATAATATTGCCCGGAGTATAAGCGTTACTCTTCAGAATGACCGGCTCATTAAAACCGAACGCCGGAAAGCAGATGAGCAGAAAGCTTTACTCGATACGATGACGGATCTTTCCCGCAAGCTTCAATTAAACCAACTGCTGGCTTCCGTCCTGGAGCGGGCGGTCTCGCTTCTCGGTGTAACGGGTGGTGAGCTTGCAATTTATCATAATGAACGGAAAGAACTTGAGGTAGTGGCAAGTCATAATCTCGGCATGAATTCGGCCGGTGTGTATCTCAGGCATGGCGAAGGTGCTATGGGAATGGTCGCAGATACATTGAAACCTCTGATCATTCCGGATTATCAAACATGGGAAGGTCGCTCCGATAAATATACCGAAACGACGGTCAGAAGTGTGATGGTGGTGCCGCTCCTGACCGGCAACCAGCTCGTCGGAGCATTAGCGGCCGTTCATCTCGACGAGCACCGTCATTTTGGTAAGAATGACCTGAATTTATTCAATCTGTTCGCGCCGCTCGCGGCAACTGCAATTGAGAACGCACGTTTGTTCGAAGCTGAGCGGCGCAGAGCCGATGAGCAGAAAGCCTTGCTGGATACTATGACCGATCTTTCCCGTAAACTTGAATTGAGTCATTTATTAGCCTCCGTCCTGGAGCGCGCTGTTTCTCTTCTTGGCGTGACCGGAGGTGAATTGGCAATATATCACGAGAACAGTCAAGAGCTTGAAGTGGTTGCAAGTCATAATCTTGGTATGAGTTCGCGAGGTGTCCGTCTCAAACATGGTGAGGGTGCTATGGGAAGAGTTGCAGAGACGCTGGAACCGTTCATTATTCCGGACTACCAGACGTGGGAGTACCGCTCAGATAAATATACCGAAACCATTGTACGTAGTGTTATGGTGGTGCCGCTTCTCATCGGCAATCAGCTTGTCGGCGCACTGGCAAGTGTTCATCTCGAAGAGGGACGGAAATTTGATAACAATGATCTGAAGCTTCTGAATATGTTTGCCCCGCTTGCGGCAACTGCTATTGAAAATGCCCGACTCTTCAATAAAACGACACGGTTACTCGAAGAAGCCGAACAGAGAGCGACCGAATTGAAACGTACACAGGATCAGCTTGTGCAACAGGAAAAACTCGCATCACTCGGTCAGCTTACGGCGGGTATTGCGCATGAGATCAAAAACCCGCTCAATTTTGTTACTAACTTTTCCGATGTGTCGATTGAATTGATCGATGAGGCACTTTCTGAGGCCTCAGGTCCCGCCCTGCGGGATCCCGCATCATTAATATCATATGATTGTAAAGAGCGGGATTTCAAGTTTCAGGTCACAGGTGAACAAGCGGATGTACATACCCCAAATAAGAAACATATGTCCGATCTCATAGATATTTTAAATGACGTAAAAGTAAATCTTCGAAAGATCCATGAACATGGGACCCGTGCAGACAGTATCGTTAAATCCATGCTGCAACACTCCCGGGGAAGTGACGGTAAAATGGAGCCAACAAACCTGAATGCCCTTGTCAAGGAGTATGTGAATCTTGTATTTCATGGAATGCGAGCCGGTAAAGATCCGATCAATGTAGATATTGATCTGCAACTTGATGAACGGATAGGTGAAGTGCCTTTAGTTACCGAGGACTTCAGTCGGGTGATTTTGAATTTGTGTCAGAATGCGTTTGACGCGATGCGGGAGAAATTTCAGAGGTCAGAGGTCCCCGATGGCTATCGGGGTCAGAGATCAGAGGTGTACTTACCGAAGCTTACAATAAAGACACGAAACGAGGTAAATTCCATTACAGTTGAAATTGAGGACAATGGTCCGGGGATACCGGAGGAGATCAAAGATAAGATCCTTCAGCCGTTCTTTACTACGAAGAAGGGAACGCAGGGTACGGGACTGGGGTTAAGTATTACTCATGATATAGTCAAGGCGCATGGGGGAGAATTAAAAATCGATTCAACAGAAGGCCGGGGAACAATATTTTCAATTATTTTACACCGGGGGTGAACCGGTCATTAAAAATTGCTGTTTCTCTAACATATTTTTCCATCGATTATCTCCCACGGTGTTGCATAAATGTAAAAGATACTATATAATTGATGTAGTTTGGAAGCAGTCGAGTGTTGTATATCCTGCCTGCCTTCCGGATTTAGTAGAGTAAAAGAAACCAACAGATAAAAATTACAAACGACCGTACGTAGAAAGCGATATGAACCAAATTAAATAACATGGTTCGAGGCTTCTCTTTTAGAGGGAAATAACGTAGGATGAAAGTAAATACATTGCGTTTCAGCATTGTGCTTTTGGGAGCTGTAATCAGTTCACTGATTTTAAGTACATCATCGACAGCACAAACAGGCGGTGAACAGTTCCGTCATTTCACAGCCCGGGACGGGTTGAGTAACGCATTTGTCTGGGATATGCATCAGGACCGCTACGGTTTCATATGGATAGCCGGCGTTAACGGACTGGAAAAATTTGACGGATATAACTTTACAGGCTACTTCCACGATTCAATGAATGAGCATTCAGTACCCGGCGGTGAAATGCGTACCATACTTGAAGCCGATAACGGTAAAATATGGGTCGGTACACAGTCTGCATTGGGGATTTTTGACCCCGCGCTCGAAACAGCAAAAAAAGTTTTGGTGCCGGATTCCGTAAGACCTGTCCGGTTTGTATGGACCTTGCTCCGCGAGGACAATGGAGATATATGGGCAGGAACGGCGGAGGGGCTTTACCACTTTCCAAAACAGGATTTCGATGCTGATACCCTGGCAACCTCGTTTTTCCATTTCAACCAGGAAGAAGTTGTCGAAAAAACTATCCGAAGTATTTCGTTACGTGATCGGAATACATTGTGGGTTGGAACCAACAGCGGGTTGTTCATCTTCGACAGAATTAGTCATGAGTTCTCGAAAGCCGGCCCATTTGAAGGCGAGATCGAAGCAACATTGTCAACCCCTGTTTGGAAAGTGCTTACCGACCGAAACGGCAATCTCTGGATAAGCACAAATACCGGATTTGCCCTCTGGCGTAGAGGAGCCGAAAGTCCGGAGCCGGTTAATAGATTCCCCGGCAGCGACCTTGACCTGACAGGCGCACTGATTCAGTCTATTGTTGAAGACGATCAGGGTTTCATCAGGGTCGGGACGGGATACCATGGCGCATTTGTCCTGAATCCGGAGACAATGCATATAACGAGTTACCGCCATGAACCGGGAAATCCTAACTCAATCCCGGAAGATGATGTGCATTATTTCTTCAGGGACCGTGACGGCAACGCCTGGTTCGGCTACCATTATTATGGTATCAGCATGATGCATCAGGAACTCTGGAATTACACATTTGACAGAGCCATAGATACTTTGGATCCTTCGAATCCTGCCAATATTGTAGGGATAGTGCGCGAAGACAAAAAAGGTAACCTCTGGCTTGCTACAAACAATGGACTCGTGATGAAACCTGCTCACGGGGGCTCTCCCGTACATTATACGTTTCCCGATGCATCTCCTGATCTGTCTGCCCGGACTAATTGGGTGTTTGATATGCATATTTCCGGGGACCATGTTTATGCCTCCTCAGCAACTGGTATATATCATTTCGACACCGATACAAATATATTATCCAAGCTTGATTTACCCGGGGAAGTACAGGGATTTGTATCTATCACCGGAGATGAGCAATATATATATCTGGGTACAACGTCAGTGGGCATGGTTGTTGTCAGCAAAGCAGATCATTCGTATAAAAATTACCTGAACCCTTTTAACGATCCGGAAGATACAACTGTGCTTATTGTAGATCCCTGGATTGATATCGAGGGAACAGTTTGGGTCGCCGTGTTTGAAACATTCGACAGTCCTTTTGTGTGGGACTGGTATCGCTTTGATCCACAGAGCGGACTTTTTGAGGATGCAAAGCTGCCTTCGCCGGAGAATATCGCCGTTTCGTCTCCGCCTTCACAATCATTAACCGAACCCGGGGTGTTCTGGGGTGCAACCAGTAACGGGTTACTCCGTCAGGATATAATCAATACAGAAAACCGGTTTTTTCTTACCGGTGAGACGGCTGTCGCTGCTGCAGTATATTTCGGAATATTTGCCGACAGGGAAGAGAATATCTGGTTTGGCGGAGTTGACGGAATAAGAAAGTATGATACTGTTACAGGGAAATTGTCTTATTACCAGGCCGAACCAGGCAGAAGACCGACTAGCCTCTATAGCCCGGTACAATTATACAACGGCGATATTGTTTTCAGCGGATCCGGAGGTTATATCCGGTTCAATCCCTACGAAATGCTGGATGATCCACCCATTGAGTACATACATATTACCGAACTGCGCGCCGGAGCGGATGTCCACAACATCATGTATGACGGACCGGAAGGGTATACATTTGACCGTAGTGAAAATAATCTGTCCGTCTCTTACATCGGCCTGAATTATAAATCGCCAAGCACCACGCGTTACCGTTACCGGCTCTCCGGTTACCAGAACGACTGGGTTGATGTGGGGACACAACAGCGCGTTTTCCTTGCCAACCTTTCGCCGGGCGATTACACGTTTCAGGTACAGGCCAGCAATAAAAGCGGTTTCTTCGGAGATTCAGACGCGGAATTACGGTTCACCATTCTGCCTCCCTGGTGGCGTACCTGGCCGGCATATGCTTTCTTTATTTTTTTACTTGGGGCCGCCGTAATGTCTATTGACAGCATTCAGCGAAAACGGGTACTGGCACGGGAGCGGGAGCGCACCAGAGAGAAAGAACTGGAACAGGCGCGGGAAATTGAAAAAGCATATCAGAATCTCGAGAAAGCTCATCGTAACCTGCAAGCTGCTCAGCGTCAACTCGTACAGCAGGAAAAACTTGCATCGCTCGGTCAACTCACTGCAGGGATTGCGCACGAGATCAAGAACCCGCTTAACTTTGTCAACAACTTCTCTGAGGTCTCCATTGAAATGGTTGATGAGGCATGGGAAGAGGTGAAACGTGAAACGGCAGACGGCAAAAGGCAAAAGGAAGAAATTCTCAATCTACTGGATGATGTTAAAATAAATCTTCGAAAAATTCACGAACACGGGACACGGGCAGATAACATCGTTAAAAGTATGCTGCTTCACAGCCGGGGGAAAAGCGGGGAAAAGATACCGACCGACGTAAACAGTATCCTCGATGAATATGTAAAGCTTGCGTATCATGGTATGCGGGCGGTAGATAAATCTTTTAACATTGATATTCAAACCGGTTACGAGGAAGGGCTACCTCATCTGGACATCGTTCCTCAGGATGTAAGCAGGGCGTTTCTTAACATCATCAATAACGGTATGTATGCAGCCAATCAATATGCGAGATCGAATCCTGATCGGAAGCCTATTATTTCTGTGCAAACCCGGCGATTAGCAGGGTCGGTCGAAATCCGCATTAAAGATAACGGGGGCGGTATACCCGATGAAATCAAAGAACGGATCTTTGAACCTTTCTTTACCACAAAACCGACCGGTGAAGGAACCGGTCTTGGATTATCGATGACATACGATTTAATAAAATTGCACGACGGCATATTAAAAGTTGATAGTTCAGTCGGCGAATTTACGGAGTTTATTATAGAATTACCAATAACAAATAAAAAGGAAGTCTGAAATGAAATTTCTTGTGGTTGATGACGAAAAAGATGTGGAAATACTCTTTCTGCAGAAATTCAGGAAAGAAATCCGGGACGGTGTGCTGGATCTCATATTTGCTTTTTCCGGACAGGAAGCGCTCGAAATTCTCGATAGCTCGAAACCGCCCGATGTTGTCTACGTATTCTCGGATATCAATATGCCGGGTATGACCGGTTTGGAACTCCTTGAGATAATAAAGAAGAGGTACCCGCATATGCATGTGAGCATGATATCGGCTTATGGGGATAGCGAAAATCATAAAAAAGCAATCGATTCGGGGGCGAAAGAATTTTTTACCAAGCCGATAGATTTCAACTCGCTGAAACAGGAAGTCCAGGAACTGATGAACAATCCAAATAATCGCTGATAAAAACGGAGTATGATGTTATGGCATTACCAAGAATTATGGTGGTTGACGACGAACCCGATCTGCAGATGTTGATCCTTCAGAAATTCAGAAAACAAATACAGAACGATGTCTATGAATTTGTTTTTGCCGAGAATGGTGAGGATGCACTGAATAAAATTAACGGTTCGGACGATATCACGCTGATATTATCGGATATCAATATGCCCAAAATGGATGGGCTTACCTTATTACAGAAACTGGCAGATAAGAACAATCCGGCGCTCAAAACCGTCATTGTATCCGCCTACGGGGATATGGAAAACATCCGTACCGCCATGAACCGCGGTGCGTTTGATTTTGTGACCAAGCCGATAGATTTTAACGATCTGCAGTTGACCATCGAAAAAAGTATTAAAGAGGTTGATACAATACGTGAGGCGCTCGAGATGCGGAAAAATTTTCTCGCTGTTCAGAGTGACTTGAATACCGCAGGTCGTATTCAGCAAAAAATATTACCTCAGAAATTCCCCCCATTTCCCGACCGGGGTGA
>SLQE01000114.1 GCA_007131635.1 Bacteroidota bacterium
CCTGCACATTTCGCAATCGCCGAAGGGAGAGTAAAACTGGTCCCGTTGCCGGTCTACCACGGGAAACCGGGTAAAGGACTCTCGATTCAAATGTCGGTTAAGCATGGACCCGTCACTCTCTTGTCGGTTGTCGAGGGAAAAGATGACATCTTTTTACTCGTTGCGGAGGGTGAATCTGTCGAGGGCCCGGTACTTGAGATTGGCAACACTAACAGCAGATATCGATTTTCAATCGGTGCGCGTGAGTTTATTAACCGATGGTCGGGACAAGGTCCTGCACATCATTGCGCTATCGGGTTGGGTCATATAGCGGGGAAAATTGAGAAATTCGGTAAATTGCTGGGATTGAACGTTGTTAAAATATGTTGAGGCAGAACTTTCTCCCCACTTACATAACTATCATATTATCCAAACTATAGCAACATCCTTCACAAAAACCTCGGATCACTTTTCCGGGGTTTTTTATATGTAATTTTTACAGTACACAGGTCAGTTTTACGTTCTCTTGTCATAATTACCCAAGCCCGAATGAAATAGATATCTGACACTGATTTCCCCCTCGAAAATACGGTTTATTACGCTGTATAAGCCAATTTTATCGGTATGGTTTTTGTAATTTAACGGATTACAAAAACAAGCCTAATAACACTTGGGAAGCAGGCATGTTATTATCGGATTTTATGATGAATGATACTTCCAATAATTTTTACGACGATAATTCGATATCAGGAGGAGTATAATTTTTTGGAGATAATATCTTGATAAAATATTTAGTAAAACGGTTTACTGTAATCTTTTGCACACTTTTATTCATACTTCTTTTACCGCAGGTTCTCTTTGCACAGGAAGTTGACGGCATGGGCAGGTATATACCTGAACCACATCCCGAGATGATCATCGGCACCCCTCAGGTCCAGCCATTGCAACTATTCAAAGAGATAGGCGTTGAAGAAGCGAACGATTTCCTTATGAGACTCGACCGGGGTCCTTCAACTACAGATATACAAACCGGTATCGAGCTGTTCAATGAAGCTTTCGAACTGGTTTCGGTGTCAACCGCAGTTCTTCAGGATATTTTCGGGGTATCCGGACTCGAGCGGTTCAACAACATCGCAGGCGAGATCGGTTTGGCGGGTATGTTTGTGAGTCTTTCTCTTAAAGTCCTGGATGAAGGTATAGACGACAGGGACAAGCTCGAACTATGTTCGAATCTAATGACGTATGCAAGCGGCAAGTGGGGCTGGCAGGGGATGCAGATAGCCAATATCGGCATTTTCTTCATAAATTACTCACTTACCAGTTTTGGCGAAGCTGCGATTGCGGGACGCCATGCGCACTGGAAGGAGAAATACGAAGAATACAATCGCACCCGTAATCGCCACAGCATGACCCAGCAAGAGTGGAACGATTTCGTTGTTGAGACGGCGTTGAGCTCAAACGAGTTCAATACCGTTTTGGACAACAGGGTGAACCAGTATTTGAATGCGTTTTTTAACGATGACTGGCATGACGGACATCTGTGTCCCGATATCGTTCGCAGTGCTCTGGTTGACGAGGAGCGATCGAGACTCTACGAGAATGAGCTGACGATTGCGATTGAACGAATGAGGGATGGTATCCGCGAGCGTCAAGAGAAGGAACTCCTCCTGCTGATGGGTGAGGCGAGAGATATGCTGAACTCGCGACTACAGATCAGGGTAGGTGTTTACGGTGTTGGTCCTGACGACCAAAGAATCAAAAATCTTCCGGTTCGGGTACGCGTTGAGCGTGACCAGCATCTCTGGGAGGGTGTAACGAACAATGGGGGACAATGGTGGTTCAACCTGACCCGGTACGGTTACCTCCATTACGAATCGCCCATGGTTGTCGAACTGGATTTTGAAGGGGAGACCCTCACGCAAGCCCTGCACATGGAAGCTCACGGTGATTTCGCCGCCGTGCGCTTTTATCTTTCCGAGGAAGATCAAGATGATATTGATGACCAACTTGAGGTCGATATTGATGCCCAAGCTGACATCGGTGCATGGAAGGTCGCTACTGACCACCTAATAGATCCAGACGGTAACACTTATACGGTGGTGACCATTGGGAACCAGGTGTGGACGGTGGAAAATCTGCAAACAACAAAATACAACGACGGGACACCAATAGCACATGTTACAGACAGAGATGCATGGTCTACGCTTACCACCGGTGCGTATTGTTACTACGACAATAATCCAGAATTCGGCGACAAATATGGTGCGTTATACAACTGGTATGCAGTGAACACCGGCAAGCTTGCCCCGGCGGGGTGGCGTGTGCCGAGTGATGCTGATTGGACGCTGCTTGAAACTTATTTAGGGGGAAGAGATATAGCCGGCGGTAAGATGAAAGCTACTGGAACTCTTCAAGGTGAGGATGGTTTGTGGCACGAACCAAATACAGGCGCAACCAATAAAAGCGGGTTCACAGGTCTTCCGGGCGGCCATCGTCACGGTTTTCTTTTTTTTTGCGGTCTGGTTGGTAGCGGTTACTGGTGGAGCGCTATGGAATATGGAGAAAGCGCGGCGTGGCGCTATAGCCTCGGCTTCGGTAGCAGCCACCTGGATCGGGACAAGAACGGTAAGACGTTTGGTTTTTCTGTTCGTCTCGTCAGGGATGTAAACTGAATATATAGGAGAACAAAAAAGATGAGATCACTTACAGCTTTTATAATACGAAAAAGTTTGTTCGGTTTTGCCGTGGCGGCGATCATTATTGCGGGAGCGGTTACTTCATGTACAAGTATGCAGCAGCACGAAGGAGGTTTACCTGAGCCGGAGGATGCAGAGCGTCTGATGACCGCCTGGCTGGATATTCCGCAATGCCGGATTGTCGGTGTTGCAGGTAACCGCGATGACGGTTGGATGGTTGCTTGTAACACGTTCCCGGTCAGGAGGGAACCATACGGAGTGCTGGCTCATATATCACCCGGCGGTACCGTTTTGAATACTATAACATTAAAGGGCAGAAGTCTCGAACTTCGGTCTATCCTGAAATTACACGATGGGAATTACCTGATTGCCGGTACCGACTCCCCAACCTATCGGGACAGACAGATGTCGGAAATAAGGCAACTCGATACGTTAACGGATCCCATTACTGGTGAAACATTTACGGTGACTAATGACATCTCGGCGAAATTCGTAGTATGGAAGCTAACACCCGACGGAGAGACTATATGGCAGCAGAACTATCGCAATAATAAATCTGATGTTTCCGATAATTTCCTGTGTTCTGCAATCGAGACACCGGAAAATGAACTTGTGTTCGTCGGAACAGAGATGCCGGAAAATAACGACTACGCAATCAGAGTGCTGCGCACCGATCGTAACGGTGAGCCGGTGAGCGATACAACGTACGCACCGTTCGGAAACCTCTTGTGCGATTATGCTATTCTT
The DNA here is from genome assembly GCA_007131635.1 of Bacteroidota bacterium. GTDB lineage: Bacteria > Bacteroidota > Ignavibacteria > T3Sed10-11 > T3Sed10-11 > T3Sed10-11. The sequence goes on from SLQE01000114.1 coordinate 3,423, forward strand.
TTGCCGGATAGTGAGATACTAATCGGCGGGACTGTTAACGCAATACATTATGAATCAGCGAGAACTGTACTTATGAAAATAGGCGCCGGAGGAGAAGTTTTATGGAGCAGAAAATATGATGAGCATGGCTCTGAAATACTCTATTCAATGGTCCTGACGAACGACGGTGCTCTTGTCATTGCCGGGAGGAGTTATGATGAAGACGGTAATTCACTGGCGATGCTGAAAAAGGTAGATGAAGACGGACGTGAACTATGGATCAGGCTTTACGATGCCGAAGTATTCAATGCAGTCGCTTCAACCGGTGATGGAACAATACTCGTTACCTCAAAGGAATTTGTAATGGAAATCGACGATGAGGGCAAAGTACTTCGGCAGCTCCGTCCCGGAGGACTAAAAGTTCTCGAAATAGCAACTGTTCAATCACTTGACGATAATCTGATATTGCTTGCGGGCTCTGCCACTCCTTCGGAAAAAGAAGGGGGTGAATACAAGGGAGCACAGGGATTTATAACAATTATTCGACGGTAAAGAGAGTATCAACTGTGTTATAATATGAACGAAGGAGAGGTATCTTTATGAAAATAGATCGGTTTCTTTTCGGGATAAGAACATATTTATATATCCTGATTGGGTTCACATTTATGTTTAATGAATCACTTAATGCTCAATGTTACGGGGAATGGGAATATATTCCAGGAAGTGCTGAAGCTTATTTAAATATCGAACATGGCCCTGCTATTGGTCCATATACAACTGTTAGGTATGATGTTCCAAGTCCATTGCATAATCATTTTACTATTGAAAAAGATAAAATACTTTGCGAAAAATATGCAATAGGATATAATGATCAAACAAGGGAAACTATTTGGTCAAATACCCCTAAATATGAAGATGCCATAGGTGATGGCATATTAATAAAACCAGGTGCCTTTAATTTCGCCTATCCTCCAATGAGTGATATAAAAGGCTGGTATACCTCAAATGCTAGAGTTATTGGGTATTGTGGCTACATAGGTTGGGGTGATCCTCATGGAAAAACATTATTTGATTGTTACTCCGGTATCCTGATGCGGTTCGAGTATAATGAAGGTGAAATAGCCGCCTTATACTGGAGATACAAAAGGGTTGATAACGGTACGGATGTCCAAATCAGAGACTACGCCATCAGAGCCGATGCCGAACCTAAAAGCGTTAAGCCCGACGGCGAGTCAACGCTTGAGATTATTGCTACACTCTACGATTATGTACCCGGGGATATGCAGTCAGCCAGACCTATTGCAGGTAAAACCTTGAACTTCCACGTTAGAAGTCAATACGGTATCGTCCCGGGTACGCTCTCCGATGTGTCGGCAGTCACCGATGAAAACGGACAGGCGAGAGTAACCTATACGGCACCGAAAGCTGAGCTGCTCAGCGAATCGAGGTCTCTGATAAATACTTCGACTGTTGCCGCAAGGTCCGAAGAATTTGATGTGGACGATCTTGCATACATCCATTTTATCCCGGACCGCGGTGAGGTTCGCGTACAGCCGCCGATCAAGGGTATAATCTCCGACCATGGCATCGTTCCACCCGACGGAAGATTTCCCGCTCTTATCAGAGCTCTTATAGAGGATTCCGACCTTCAACCGTTGCCATCAACACCGGTGAACGTCGCTCTCAAGGGTGATCACACCTACGGTATGCTCAGGGCACCGGATGGAACAGAATCAAAAGAATTAACGCTGATTACAGACGGTAGAGGATGGGTGGAATTACAATATTTTTTTGCCTCAGACCGTATACCCGAAGCGGCGGTGATTGAGACAATCGAGATAAAAACCGCGCACATGAGTATCCCTCTGCGGGCTAAGGTATCCATCGGACTAAATCTTGTTTTTGATAGAGTGGAAAGCGCGTACGAGGGACGGGGGATAATCAATGCCGGTGAGAACATCCCGGTGCGGATGAGGATCAAGGATGCATGGTATCCCGAGATAGACCTGAGCAGAATACTGAATTACTGGGGATGGGGACGCGGTGCCGGCGACACGCGCCTGTATCCCCGTTTGGAAATAGAAAATCTATCATCGATACCCGATTATCTGCTCGATCATCTTCGCCAGCAACGATATCCCGAGCCGGGATTTGATGAAATGATGAAGGTGGTAACCTTCAGATCGGAAACAGGTGAAATACGTGAGCAGAACCTGCTCTATGTTTTTGAATCTTCTTTAAGACCGTACGGTCACCCTCAGGTACGTCCGGTTGCATCGGGCAATCACTATTATCAGGCACGCATCTCCCTTGTCGATCAGCATGGTGAAACGATCCCTCACGCAAGACATCCGGCGACGAAAACGTACTTTAATCTTCAGACCGATATGCCGGCCGATGCACTCTACATATATTTTGTGAACAACCCGCTCCGGCCGCAGACGCCGGAGGCGGAGTGGTATGCATTTGCGCTGGACTTCATGGGCATGGGTACCCTGATATCGGTCGTCGATGCAATGGACGCGATCAACAGGGGAGACACCGAAGCATTATTCGATATTATGTTTTCGGAACTCAAAGGGTTTTTTATGGATAAGGCAAAGGACAATTCGCCCGATTTTAAAAAGGTGATGGACGGATATTCACGGTTAACGATGGCGAAAACCGTCCTTAACGAAATTGACAAAAGTGTATCCGGTGTAGTCGCTCAGTTAGAGCATCAGCTTTTTACCCGACTGGCGAAGAACATCGATAACGAAAAAGAGGAATTGATCATATTGAAAGGGACCGGTAATCAAAAATTATTTTTAACGGCCCCCGAAGAGGAAGCAAACGGTTCGAACCGGAAAAAAGGACGGAGTCTCTTTGGGGGATTGATTAATATACAGATAACCGGAGTTGATGAAAAAACGCAAGAGAGAGTATCCAGACTAATAGGCCGGAAGAAAGAGGCCGAGATACCGGCATATGAGAACAGGCTCCATGTCGACAAGAGACTTGGAATCTATTCATTGAAATTCGGTAACGTATCTTATTTCATCATACCCGCGGGATTGGAAGTGGATTATGAAAATGCAACTGAGATGCTGAGGTATTGATTTTACGACCCAAAATAAAAAAGCCGGTATTGTTCCAAGTAATACCGGCTTTTTATTTCTCAACCACCCGGAATCTTTCCCAAATAAATGGGAGCAGGGAACAGGATTTCCGTCCGGGCAGTTTCCTCAATATATTAAAAGTTTTTAGTAATAAAGTCAAGAAATAATTTTAATAAATGAGATTACTCTAATAGGTGGGGAAAAATAATGCCACCAAAACACCAAAACTCCAAATCTCACTAAACATTAATATCCAATTATTTAACTAATATGTATAGATATTGAGCTTTTCATTTGTTATGTTTGATAAAGTCAACTCGTTGAAGTACCGGGTGGGATATCCACAGTGATGGTCTAACATACAGGAGGAGTCAATGATAATCGATATGCATTTTCATGTGGGGGTGCTGAACAGACCCGGTATAGGTCGTATCTCCAATTGGATGCAGCGACAGATATCATTCAAGATATTTTTATTTTATGCCGGCCTGTTGGGAAAAAAAATAACGGATGATTTACTTAAAGAATCCACGCTAAAGATTATCGATGAAACCGGTTTGGATAAAGTCGTGTGTCTGGCGCTGGATGCGGTATACGACTCTTCAGGCAAGCGGCGGGAAGACCTGTCACAAGTGTGGGTTGATAATGCATATATTATCGAGCTGCAAAACGAATCCGGAAACGATAAGATCCTGCTCGGTGCATCGGTCCATCCCTATGATCCGGATTTCGGCAATCGCCTGACAGAGGCCGCAGATAATGGGGCGGTACTTTTGAAATGGCTTCCGTCTGCACAACACATTGAACTTGCCGATTCCCGTGTCCTGGATGCTTTGAAGAAAACCGTTTCTGTCCGACCGAACGGCAAGCCGCTCCCCATACTAATCCACATCGGACCCGAATATGCCATCGAGAGCACAGATCGGCGGACAATGTCGTATGACTTTCTGTCCTGGTCCTGGCTCGAGGCTGCCTGGAACAGACTAAGGCCCCGGAGCAGACGATGGGCGACTCCGGATACAGAAGGCAGGCTAAAAAA
>SLQE01000033.1 GCA_007131635.1 Bacteroidota bacterium
CCGGATCCGGAAGAAACCGCGACAACCGAATTTATGCAGGGTTTCAGGATACAACTCTATTCATCTTCGGACATGGAAACCGTACAGGAAGTGGTTCATATTGCAGACTCCATATTTACGGATCATTGGACGTATGTAGTCTATGAAGTACCGTTTTATAAAGTGCGGCTGGGAGATTTTCATACCCGCCTCATGGCAAACCGGGCTTTGTCACAGGTTATCAATGTGGGTTTCCGTGATGCGTGGATCGTTCCCGATCGCATCATAAAGGATCCCCCGGAAAAAATTATAGAACCCGAAGAAGAGGACGTCGAAGAGATAATTGACGGGGATGAAATGCAGGAACGACAAGAACCGGATTAACGCGGAATTTCCTCGACTCAGGACGATGTCCTGCGCGCACCGTGTCAGACCGAGTGATGGATTGTCACCCTTCGCCTCAGGGTGACAATCTACTATGTAAATGACACTGTAGAACAGTGTGTTGGCTGTCATCCTGAGCGGAGTCGAAGGATGATAGCGAGGGTCTCTGCGTCATTGGCAGCCCCGCTGATGCGGGGTAAACTCCGTCTGCGTAGCCACCCCTTCGGGGGAAGTCTGCGTGCAGGAAAAAGAAATGAAAGATGATTTAATTGAACCTGCACTACTTTGTATCATTTTGCTCAACATGGATGAGATCATCATACTTTATCATATCCAGCAGGATTCCATCCACTGTCCAGCGCGCCCTCACCCGAACCGTGTCGGGATATGCAATGAAGGGATCGGACCCATCGAAAGGAAAGACTTCGCCGTAATAATACTCTCCGTCCCCCCCGGCATCTCTGAATGCCCAAAGAGTATACTGACCTTCGGGGATATTACGTATGCTAAACGGACCGCCGCCTTTTTGCGTCAGAAGATATCGTTCTCCGGGCCCGGCACCGCCTACCCTGTCAACAGAAACGGTAAAAGTTGTATCCTGTTGTGTGATCAATTGCCCCTCGATCGCACCTAACATGTCACGGTCTAAAACCGTAAATCTGCCGGTATAAAGACTATCTTCGTAGCTTAAGCTGTGTTTTACGGGAAGCGAATCAAGTTCGATCACGATACTGTGAGGCATCTTACTTTCCATCAATCGGGATGGAAAGAACGCAACAGTGGCTTCATCGTCCCAGTGGTATTCACCGGTGAGTATGACATCATTGGTATCGATCACCAGTATTGCGTTTTCAGTTGCCTCAGATTTTACCGGATATGAGAATTGAAGTATGACGGGTGTATCGGGGCGAACATTCATCGCGCCGGATTGCGGACTCACATACTCGATAGTAACGGGTTTATCGGGTTCATCAATTTTTGCCTCGAACATCTCTGTCAGTCCGTCCGGCATCATGGCATTTCCATGCAAATCGGTCACCATCGAATCAACGTAAAGTGTATAGAATCCTTCCTTCTGCATTGCGGTAAACAGATATATTTCCGCCGGGTTTTCTTTCCGAATCGAAATGCTGAATATTTGCAGACTATCTCCCGTGTCAGTATGTTCGATCCTGAATGACTGTGGTGATACCGATGCCGGATCGATTGGCTTACTGAATCTGACACTGATCTTCGAATGATGCGCCGGCGTAACGCGGGAAAGGAACGGCCGGGAAAAATCGGGTTTATGCATTCGTATAGTCAGATCTTCATAATCGGGATTCTGCTCCGTTATTGTAACATCCTTTACGTACACCCCATAGGGATCGACATCCGGGTCATATAAACGATTCTGGAATTCATCGCGTAGAGCAAGAATTCGGAAAGTACCCATCCGCAAATACGGAAGCCGGAAACCTCCGTCCCTTCCCGTCTGGGTGATGTAGTCCGGCTTGTCCTCTGAAGGATTTAATGTATCCGCCGTGAGTGAGTCATAAAGCTGGTATGCAAAAATGAGAACTCCGACCGGATCATCGTAAAAAACCCTACCTGTGATCTGTCCGCGATCGATTTCATCGCCGGTCGAAAATGCGAGTGTAAAGGCATCGCTTAATCGCGTTCCTTCACGTGTATCGCGCAGATCCGTTCCTAATGTAATTGAATATGTCGTGTTTTCGCGTAATGGCTCATGAATCTTTAATTCAACACTCCTCCCGCGCCATATTGTCTCTGTATCGTCGATGATCGGTGATATAAATAGACCTTGCTGAAAACTATTTCTGTCCACATACTTACTGAATTGGAATCGAATAACATCCGTCTCAACGTTTGTTGAATTCGGCTCGGGATAAACACCGATAACAGTCGGAGGCTCGAGATCTTTCGGACCACCTTCCGGCGGTGCCTGACCGGCACAATGCCAGAAAATGAATGAAAAAAAGATAATAGAAATTATAACGAAAACGCTACGCATGTGTCCAAACCCTCAACAGAATTCTATTTGTGGAACGAATATATGCAATATACATAAATTACAGGTTATGAAAAACAGACGGCACCGAAATCGCCCGTTATCGATGCGTTCGTCAGAAAAATAATTTCAACGAAGCGACAACAAGCACGATTCCGAGTGCAAGTTGCAAATACCTTTGCGGGATGCTTTTTGCACCCAGATACGAACCGATGAGTGCACCGGCAATCACTATTCCGCCGATCGGGAGGATCGGTTCAAAGATAAGATTTCCGCGAACAATATGTCCCGTCAACCCGCTGATTGAGTTCAACACAATAAAGGCAGCGGATACTGCTGCGGTTCGTTTCACGTCCGCCCATCCGAGTAAAAGGATTATCGGACTCAGGAACACCCCTCCCCCGATACCTATCATACCGGCAACTCCACCTAATACAAGCCCGATGGGAACCCCAAGGAACCATATCGTTCTACCGGTGACCTGTACTTTTTTTTCCACTACCGGAGAAAATAATAATCTCAAGCCCGTAAGCAAAAGTATTGATCCGAGCAGGAATCCAAATACTTCATCGGTAATCGTTATCCATCCGCCCAAGAACGCGGCGGGAATCGATGATACAATGAACGGCAGGAGTAATCTGAGGGTAAAGTAACCGCTGTGATGGTAGATAAGAAAACTCGTCGACGCGACGATAATATTCAGCACAAGCGCGATCGGAGCAAGTGCAGACGATACGATACCGAAAATTGCAAACAAAGCAAGATACCCTGATGCACCACCATGCCCGACACTCGAATACAAGCAAGCAACTATGAATAATAACGGGTAGATATGAATAGGGATATGGAGTTCTGACATAGGTGTCCCGGCCTCTGCTTGCTACATCACCATACCAGCACCTGAACATCAACAGACGATGATGATTCTAAGACACTGCAATTTTTCGGGAAATAAATGAGACAATTCGCCGCTGCCATGCCGCCAATCATGTGCGAATCCCGGCTTTTCAAGGGGCTGACAAACAATTCTCCCGATTCGGTTCTATTGACAATACCTCTTACAAATTCCATACGGCCGGGCAATTTCGTTATTGTATCCGTGAGTCGGGCTTTGACGATAAAAGAAGATTCATCTGTTCTGCCCATCAGCTTCCATAACGCCGGGCGCACCAATACGTAAAATGAAACCAGCGCAGATACCGGATTACCTGGCAGACCGAAAATAAGCTTTTTTCCTTTTACACCGAAGTAGTTCGGCTTTCCGGGTTTGATTGCAACTCTCCAGAATATCTGCCGGACCCCGATCTTGTGCAGTATCTCTTTCACCAGATCATATTCACCGACCGAAACGCCGCCGACGGAAATCACAACATCCGCCGTCTTTAATGCCTTTAAAAATGATCGTCGGGTATCTGCTTCCGTGTCTTTCACGCGCATGACCTCGATGTTATCTATACCCATAGACTGAAGTGACGCCTTGAGCGCGAACGAATTTGAGTCACGGATCTCCCCCGGTTTCAACGTCGCAGAAGGCGGACGTAATTCATCTCCGGTAACGAGTAACGATACACGGGGCTTCCGGTAAACCTTTATTTTCGTTACACCCGACGATGCAAGCATTGCGACAACGGGCGGTGAGATATATTTCCCGGGAGAGAATATTTTCTGTCCCTTCCTGAATTCTTTCCCTTTTTTACGGATATGCTGTCCGCGCTTGGCAGACTTTTTAATGAAAACTACACCATTTGATTCTTCCGTATCCTCTATCATTACAACAGCAGTTGCCTGACGCGGAACCGGTGCACCGGTAAATATTTTCACTGCTGAGTTCTTCCCGAGTTTAACATCGTCTGTACCTCCCGCACGGACTTCCCCGACAATATTCAAAGCAACAGGTTTATTCTTTCCGATAGTTTCGATATCCTCATACCGCACTGCATATCCGTCTACTGCTGATGAATCAAACGACGGTACGGGTTCTTTCGTAGCGATCTTCTCTGCCAATACATATCCTTCACAGCGGGCAAGTGAGACAGTTTTTGTCCCGGGCATCGGAGTTGCATAAAATATTTGTACCCGTGCCGATTCGAAATCAATCATTGGATCCCTCATTTGATATCTGACCTCCGGTCTCCGACCTCCGCACCTCGTGTCCTCCTCCCCACAACATATTGAACGAATGCAGGACAAACGGAAACAATGCGTCGATTGACTCCCTCACGCCGCGCGTTGATCCGGGCAAATTGATTATGAGTGAATTGCCCCTTATTCCCGCCTTTCCGCGAGAGAGCATCGCGTACGGCATACGTTCCTGTCCATATGCACGCATCGTTTCGGATATCCCCGGTACCGGTCGTTCGATAACATCGTTCATCGATTCGGGCGTGAAGTCGCGCGGCCCGATACCGGTACCGCCGGTCGTCATAATAAGATCGATTCTGTATTCATCCGTAAACCTCAACAGGCATTTTTTAATTTGTTCCGGATCATCCGGGATAACTGTATACTCCCTCACATCGATATTGTAATGACCGAGCCGCTCTCTGATTAATTTCCCCGAACGATCGCTTTTATCTCCCCGCGCAATCGAATCGGATATGACGAGGATGGCAGCACGGAGCGGTTTCGTCGTAGATCCGGCGTAATCAGTGTAGCTGCCACACTTTTCAGTCAACACCACCCCCGCTATTTCCAATGATTCATCTGTCGACCTCAGCATATCGTACAACGTCAACGCCGCGACAGAGGCACCGGTCATAGCCTCCGTATCTATATCTGTTTTATGAATTGCTTTCACCGTCACTACTATATCGATCTTTGTTTCACCGAACGAAAACTCCACACCCACATAATCAACGGGTACGGGATGGCAATATGGTATGACCATGTGCGTGTTCTTTGCTGCCTGAATAGCGGCTACCCTTGCAACGGGCAACGGGTCGCCATTGGGAATTTGTTTGTCATGGATAAACTGCACGGTCTCCGGAGCAACCTTCAGCGTAGCTACGGCAGTTGCCTTGCGAAACATTTTGACTTTTTCGGTTATATCTTTCATAGGTAATTTGGAATTTTTATCGGTCAGGACTGAAGAAATTATTAATCATACCCGACCGGTATATTGATCACGTTTTAAGTATTTACCACGACCTTTTTCCCCCAACCATTTCCCCTTATCAACAATAACCTCACCGCGGGAGATCACTGTTTCGGCGCCACCGCGGACACTGAATCCTTCATACATCGAGTAATCGACATTCATATGGTGTGATTGCGCAGAAATGGTATGTTCTTTCGACGGATCCCAGAGAACGATATCTGCATCGCTGCCGACGGCAATCGCTCCTTTTCTCGGGTATAAGCCGAACATTTTCGCCGGCGCCGTCGATACAAGTTCGACCCAGCGATGAAGGGAGATTCGTCCTTCATTCACTCCATGATGATAGGTAAGATGCAGTCGATCTTCAACACCCGGGCCGCCGTTAGGGATTTTTGTGAAGTCTTCCCGTCCGATTGTTTTTTGCTCTTGAAAACAAAACGGACAATGGTCGGTCGATACGAGCTGCAGATTATTTCGCTGCAATCCCTGCCATAGTTTTTCCTGATGCCGCTTCTCGCGAAGCGGCGGTGTGAGTACATACTTCGCGCCTTCAAAATCCGGTCGCTTCAGATCGTCGATACTTAATAACAGATAGTGAGGACATGTTTCTCCGTAGACTGGTAGTCCCCTGTCACGTGCTTCTGCAATATGCTCGAGCGCATCATAGGTAGAAACATGGACAATATAGAGCGGAGCATCCGCCATTCTGGCCAGTGCAATAGAACGATAGACCGCTTCGGCTTCCGCAGTATCGGGTCTGGTGAGTGCATGATAGACCGGGTCCTTCTTACCCCCGGCAACCGCCTGTTTGACAAGTACATCAATCGCTCCGCCGTTTTCTGCGTGCATACAGACAAATGAACCGTTTTTCCCGGCTTGCTGCATCACCCGGAAAATCGTGGCATCGTCTGTCATCAACACCCCTGGGTACGCCATAAACAATTTAAAACTTGTCACTCCCTCGCGGACTATCTCGTCCATATCCTTCAGATCCGCTTCGGGCATGTCGGTAACGATCATATGAAAACCGTAATCGACAACCGCTTTTTCTGCTTTTTTCCACCAAATATCGAGTGTTTCACGTATTTTTTGTCCGTGCGATTGCGTCGCGAAATCGATGATGGATGTCGTGCCGCCGAACGCCGCGGCCCGGGTTCCCGTTTCAAAATCGTCACTCGAAATGGTCCCGCCGACCGGTGCCTCCATATGGGTATGTACATCTACGCCGCCCGGGATAATATACAAACCCTTTGCATCGATTATGTGTTCTGCCCCGAGGGATAGACCGACTCCGATATCGGAGATCTTCTCATCTTCGATGTATATATCGGACTGAAAATCTTTCTCATCAGTGATTATTCTGCCGTTTTTAATGAGGATTGACATATGCTACTCTTTGTCTCTATAACATCAGTTTTTAATATAGTTTATATAATCTTCCGGTGTATCTATATTTATGAGAATTGCTTCCTCGCTTGTTTCGACTTCATACACTATTGATTCATTGCGATGAACGACCGATCTTGCACCTTCATCGGGAGAAGCCGAACGTAACTCATGAAAAGTTTTATTGGGAAAGATAACGGGGTGCCCGCGCCTTCCGTTATATTTCGGAATGATTATTTTTGCGTGATCATTCTCAAATGCGTTCAGCAGCTCATCGATAAGGACACCGGAGACAAGCGGATGATCGACCGGCCATACAAGCACGCCATCCGTTCTGTCGTCATCGATCGCGTGCAAACCTGTTATAAGTGATGAAAGCTGTCCGCTATCCCATTGTCCATTTATAAGAACATTAACGGGTAAATCCGCAATTGACGGTTCGATCTCATCGGATAAGGCACCGAGCACAACATGTATCTCCTCGACGTACTTCTTTGAAAGGATTTCGATAATATGTTGCAGGAAGGTTTTTTCACCGATTTTCAGAAGTGCTTTCGGAGAGCCCATCCGCTCGGATGAACCGGCGGATAATATTATTGAAGAAATACGCATAACTATGTCCCGGTAAAATTAGGAGATACTATTTTTTTCGAGCTTATAAAACAAGG
>SLQE01000353.1 GCA_007131635.1 Bacteroidota bacterium
ATACGGATGGTGTTGGTCCGGTAGGCGGTGGTATTGACAAAACCAAATATTCTTCTTAATTTCAGATAAATTACTCTTAAATTGGTTGGGTAAAAGTGAGCCTCACGCTGAAATAATTATGGAAGTCTCAAATTCTCAAAAATCATTATCGCCGACTATCGGTGAACTTGTTAGACCGGTTTGGTCGAAGCAGCACGGCGCCTACATTACACTCATATCAAGCTGGCTTATCGGTACGCTGTTGAGTCAGTCTTTTACTATCCACCACATTGTTGTCTTGCTTCTGTTGCTGTCGGGTTTCAACGGTACGGAGCTTTTTGTCGATTCAATGAAAAGACGCTCCCCTCAATCGCAGCGGAGATGGCTCTGGATGGGAGTCTACGGCGTCGCCGCAATCTCAATGGCGTATGTGATATGGCAGAGCAGTCCGCTTTTTCAGACGATGCTACCGGTCCTTGCGGCGGGCGGCCTGTTTTTTATCTTTCTCTCGATAAAGCGATTACACAAAACTATACCCGCGGAGCTGATCACGTTTATGTTTTTCAGCGCTGCCGGATTGCTTGCATATAATCCGGCACATATGCCGGATACCGGATTTATAGTCAACCTCTGGATACTAATATCTGCATATTTTTGTCTGAGCGTGTTTCATGTGAAATACCGCATTAAAGAGATCACGGCAAAACTGCTTGTCGGATACATACTCATTGCTGTGGCAATTATTTTATTCACGGCCGGTTTTTCAGTCGCAACGTTATTGGTTTCAACATTAATCGTTTTTAAGACGGTCCCGCTGCTTGCAGCGCCCAAAGCGTATCGCGCGTTGAAGATAAAACATATCGGATATCTCGAGATGGTGATGCAGGGAGTGTTGGTTCTGATTGTTGTGCTGTCGTTCGGGACCTAGGGCATGATACGAGATGAAGTGGATGTGGTGCTTGGGGTGCATTGGAGAGAATACGTGGGGGACTGGGTGATTGTTTGATTGGATGATTGACGAATGTATACAACTTAATTATAATAAAGGAGATAACTATGTCGGGATGTTCACATGCGAGCGAATTACAACCAACGGTCGGTATGTCAGAGGAAAGACCGGAATTTCTAACAAACGCATCACCGGACCGTGTCGTTGAACTCGATGTTCGTCCCCTTGTCGCGGGCGGCAGCAAACCGTGCGGTGCGATCAACCTTGCAATAGATCAATTACATAACGGAGAGATTCTTCACATCATAAACTCGTTCCAGCCCGGATCTTTATATCAACGCATGGAACAGCGCGGTTATGATCACTGGACGGAATCGAATGGGACCGACTGGCATATTTGGTTTTATAAAGCCTGATATGATATAAATTCGAATGGATTTTCCTGCTCCCACAGATATGGGAATCCCACAGATATTTTAAAATATTACAAAATTATTCTGTGGGATTCCGTTGTTTTTACTTACCTTTTCTGCTGCCTTTCTTTGCACGTTCCCCCGTTTTCGGTTTTGCGCTTGCTTTTACCGGGGTCTTTTTACCACCGGTTTTTGATTTTTCCGGTTTATCTTCCGTGGTTTCCTGTGCTTCTTCAAAAAGGTCGCTCTGGTTGGTCTCCTTTTTCGGCAGCTCAACCAATTCCGGTTTCGCAATATTCTCTTCATCCTCGGCAAAGACAACGGCAAGATCCGAGATGACATCCTCCTGACCAAGTCTTATCAGACGGACGCCCTGTGTATTTCTTCCGGCAATCCGTATATCTTTCACATGCTGACGGATAGTCATGCCTCTATGTGTTACGATCACGATATCGTCTTTATCGGTAACCTCGCGTATTGCAACCATATTACCCGTTTTATCGGTAACTTTCACGGTACGTATACCTTTTCCGCCGCGCCCCGTAACCCTATACTCATCGAGCTCACTCCGTTTGCCGTAGCCTTTGTCGGTCGCAACCAGGATTGTGGTTCCGAGCCGGCGGAGTGTTACGGCACCGATGACGCGGTCTCCTTTTCCTAGTCTGACTCCCCGTACACCGGCTGCCGTTCTGCCCATATCGCGTATGAGCTCCTCGCTAAACCGGATCGCCATACCGTTCCATGTACCGAGCACGATATCGTGCTGGCCGTCGGTTAATTTAACGTCCTTCATGCGGTCTCCGCGCCTAAGAGTAATAGCAATGATACCCGACTTACGCGGATTACCGAAGAGAGAAAGGTTTGTTTTTTTAATTAGTCCCTGTTCCGTTACCATGACAATAAACTGCTCTTCGGTAAATTCTTTCACGCTGATATATGACGTAATACGTTCACCCTGATCTTTGTCGACCAGGTGTGCGATCGATCGTCCACGCGATGCGCGTCCTCCCTCCGGTATTTCATGCACTTTCAAACCGTAGCACTTACCTTTGTCGGAGAAGAAAAGGATATAGTGATGTGTCGATGCAATAAACATATGCTCGACAAAATCGTCTTCGCGCGTTGTTGCCGCAGTGACGCCGCGTCCTCCTCTTATTTGCCGCCGGTAACCGCTCACGGGGAACCGCTTGATAAATCCGTTATGCGTGATCGTGATGACGACATCTTCTTCGGCTATCATGTCTTCGATCGACAATTCTTCGTAATCTTTGATGATTTCGGTGCGTCGCTCGTCGGCATATTTCTTTTTCAGACCCAGGAGTTCCTCGCGAATGATCTCCATTTGTAACTGTTTACTTTTCAGGATTGCTTTCAGCCGCTCGATCGTTTTAATGGTTTCGCGATATTCCGCCTCGATCTTCTTCCGCTCGAGTCCGGTCAGCCGTTGCAACCTCATATCCAGAATGGCTTTCGCCTGTACTTCGGACAGTTTGAACTTCTTCATCAATCCGGTCTTTGCCGACTCAACATCTTTTGCTTTTTTAATGAGCTTGATGACCGCATCGATATTATCGAGCGCGATGATGTAGCCCTCGAGAATATGCGCACGCTTTTCTGCCTGGTCGAGCTCATACTTCGAGCGGCGGACGACGACTTCGTTCCGGTATTTAAGGAATAACTCCATCATCTCTTTCAGTGTAAGAACCTTCGGTCGTCCGTCGACCAATGCCAGCATAATCACGCCGAATGTCTGCTGCATCTGCGTATACTTAAAGAGATTGTTGAGGATCACCTCGGGCATCGCGTCCCGTTTCAGGGTAACGACAATTCTCATACCGTCCCGGTCGGACTCGTCGCGGATATCGGTTATATCTTCGAGCTTCCGGTTTCTTACAAGTTCGGCGATCCGCTCTATCAACGTTGATTTATTCACATAGTAGGGGATTTCGGTGATAATAATATTTTTCCGGTCCCCCTTGAGCGTTTCGATATTTGCCCGCGCTCTGACAATAATTTTTCCGCGGCCGGTCGTGTACGCGCTTTTCACGCCGTCGTAACCGTAAATGATGCCGCCGGT
This sequence comes from Bacteroidota bacterium, assembly GCA_007131635.1. Classification (GTDB taxonomy): domain Bacteria; phylum Bacteroidota; class Ignavibacteria; order T3Sed10-11; family T3Sed10-11; genus T3Sed10-11. The sequence continues at coordinate 3,419 of SLQE01000353.1, forward strand.
CGGAAAGTCGGGGGCTTTCACATATTTCATCAGTTTTTCGTTTGTGAGATCACCGTCTTTTGTGAGCGCGATGAGACCATCGACAACCTCGCCCAGGTTATGCGGCGGAATGTTCGTCGCCATACCGACGGCTATACCGCTCGCGCCGTTTACGAGTAAATTCGGAACGATAGACGGAAGAACGGTCGGTTCTTTTAATGACTCATCAAAATTCGGAGTAAAATCCACCGTATCTTTGTCGAGATCCCGGAGGATCTCGTCGGATATAGAGGCGAGACGTGCTTCGGTATAACGCATTGCCGCGGGTGAATCTCCGTCAACCGAACCGAAGTTCCCCTGTCCGTCGACGAGCGGGTACCGCATTGAGAAATCCTGCGCCATACGAACCAGCGTATCGTAGACTGCGGAATCGCCGTGAGGATGATATTTACCGAGCACCTCACCGACGATACGGGCGCATTTTTTATACGATCTGCCGCTTCCCAGGCCCAGCTCACGCATACCGAACAAAATCCGCCGGTGTACCGGTTTCATGCCGTCCCGCACATCGGGTAACGCTCGTGATACTATGACCGACATCGAATAATCGATGTAGGATCCCTTCATTTCCTCTTCTATGTCTACCGGTAGAATTCGTTCTGTTAAGTTTGCCATTGTTAATTTACTATTGTTTATTGATTATGTATTATTGTATCTTCTGCGGATGCAAAACGTACGTCCATATCTTCAACTGAAATTTTTACAGCACGCCCGATTGCTTGCCTTTCATAGGGCATAAAAGAAAATATAAAGTCAACTTCAATCCGGCGGTCTTTATTTTCAACCGTTAACAGTGCGTTCCTGTCTATGAAGTCATCGGTCATATATGGTACCGGTTCAAGACCGAGGTTCCGTGCAATGTTAATTATCTCTTCCTTTTGATCGGTATCAACCCCGAGGGTTATATCTATGTCCCGTGTAAACCGCGGCTCCCCGTGAATCATTACTGCCTGAGCGCCGACCACCATATATGAAATCCCGTTTTGCTCAAGTGCCCGGGATATTTTTGCTATAAGGGATTCAAACACCGGAATTCAATATCCTTGCCATTTCGATCTTGTGCTTTTTTCTATCCTGCCGGGGCTTCTTTTCGAGCCGGCCCAGTTTCTTCGCTTCCTCGTACATTGCGTTCATAAGGGCAACCCTTTGTTCTATCGAGAGAGGATTTTCCCGTCGATAGTTCCATCTTGCCCGCTCGACTTCTTTTGGGTTTTTAATCATACTTTTCATGAGTCGGGTTTTATACCGAAGGCATTTCTTCTTGCTTCCAGTTGTCGAACATCCTCGACATCCCGCGGTCTATTTGCCGCCCGCTTCATTTTTAACAGAGATTCGAGAGAAGGTACAAACACTTTTATTCCTTTGATTTCCGTTTCAACACGGCTACCCCAGGCTTCCTGAAAATCTATTCCTTTGACAAATGGATGAGTGTCCGTTTGTAATAAAAATTGTCGTAACAAAATCTTTTTTTTGAGTAGTGTTTCTATGGATATATCCTCAACGCCGTCATAACCAATATTTTTAAGAGCTTCCCGCAAGTTGTGAGCATTATCTTCCGTTGGTTCAAAAAATATATCAACATCTTGTGTGGGACGTTCATATCCATATGCCGGAAACGACCAGGCCCCGATTAATAAAAACTTCACCTTATGATCGAGCAACGATTGCAGGAGTGTTTTTATATCCATGACGACTTTTCATTTCAAGAACATCGCGTACGAGACTATCCATTATCTCATATCGCTCTGCCGGTGTCAGTGAAAGTTGGAATTTAATTTCAAACTCTATTTCTCGCTCCGGATCGTCGTCATCCAGAATCAGAATATGAGTTTTATGTTTCTTTCCGTCCATTTTCTATATATCCAGATTCCTCACATACTTTGCGTTTTTCTCGATAAACTCGCGCCTTGGTTCGACATCGTCACCCATGAGCGTCTGGAACAACCTGTCCGCCTCGGCGGCATTATCGACCGTCACCTGAAGTACCGTTCGTGTTTCTGGATTCATGGTTGTTTGCCAGAGCTGTTCGGGGTTCATCTCGCCCAACCCTTTGAACCGGGATACGACGATACCGTTCATACTTATCGCGCCTTCTTCGACAACATCCTGAATAGTTTCCTCTGCACTTTTACCGCCTTTCAGCTTTTTTATAATTCGATCGAGTTCATCCTCGTCAAAAACGTATTCCTCATATTTCCCCTTTTTCACTTTGAACAGCGGCGGTTGTGCAATATACACGCGTCCGGAATCTATCAACTGCCGCATATGCCGGAAGAGCAGCGTCAGCAGTAATGTGCGGATATGGGACCCGTCGACGTCCGCGTCGCACATGATTATTATTTTACCGTAACGTATTCTGTTAAGATCGAAAGAATCCCCGATACCGGCACCGATAGCGGTAAAGATTGCCTTTATTTCGTCGTTTTCCAGTATTTTGTGCATCCGGGCTTTTTCCACGTTGAGGATCTTTCCTTTCAGAGGAAGGATCGCCTGGAAGCGCCGGTCGCGACCCTGTTTTGCACTGCCGCCCGCCGAGTCGCCCTCGACAAGATATATTTCTGCATGTTCGGGGTCGTTGATCGAGCAATCGGCAAGTTTACCGGGCAGGTTCGATATTTCGAGAGCATTTTTGCGTCGTGTCAGATCGCGTGCCTGACGCGCAGCTTCACGTGCTTCCGCCGCTCGCATACACTTATCAATGATCTTCTTCGCTTCAGCCGGATTATCTTCAAGCCAGAGACGGAGGTTCTCGCCGACAATAGATTCGACGATACTTTTTGTCTCGCTGTTGCCGAGTTTTGTCTTTGTCTGACCCTCAAACTGCGGTTCTGCAACCTTGACGCTCAACACGGTCGTTAAGCCCTCGCGAAAATCGTCCCCCTGGAGTGTGATCTTTTTATTCTTTACAAGATTCGCTTTAAATGCATAGTTGTTCAGCGTCCGTGTGAGGGCCGCCTTAAAACCGACAAGATGCGTTCCGCCCTCGTGTGTATTAATATTGTTGACGTAGGTCAGGATATTGTCGCTGTACGAATCATTGTACTGAAAAGCCACCTCAACGGGCGTGTTGTCTATCTCACCCGTAATATAAACCGGTTTCTTTATAATCTGTTTACGTTTGTCATCGATGTATTGAACGAACTCAACGATACCGCCTTCGTAGTGAAAAGATTCCTTCTCATTTTCGTTTTCGTCTTCCAGCGTTATTTCGAGATCCTTGTTCAGGAACGCGAGCTCGCGGAGTCGCTCTCCCAGAGTCTCGAATTTAAAAATTGTTTTTTTAAAAATTTCATTGTCGGGCAGAAAGGTAACTTTTGTCCCGTGTTTATCCGTTTTGCCGATCACTTTCACCGGCTCTTCCGGCTCTCCGCGGTTATATTTCTGATAGTAGATCTGACCGTCCCGGTATGACTCGGCTTCGAGCCACTCGGACAGGGCGTTTACGACGGAGACGCCGACACCGTGTAAACCTCCCGATACTTTATATGACGTTTTATCAAATTTACCGCCGGCATGCAGCACCGTCATAACAACCTCCATCGCGGATCGCCCCTCCGATGGATGTATATCCGCCGGTATTCCCCGTCCGTTGTCTTCAACGGTAACGGAACCGTTCTTATTGATTTTCACCTTTATCCGATTACAATATCCACCCATAGCTTCGTCGATACTGTTATCGACAACCTCATACACAAGATGGTGAAGGCCGCGCGAGCTCACATCGCCGATGTACATGGCGGGCCGTTTCCGTACCGCTTCAAGTCCTTTTAATACATGTATATTCTGTGCGCTGTAATCCCCGCCAGCGATACTACCCTTTTGCAGCTCCTTCTGGCTCGATGGTTTGATCAGCTTCTCTTTTTTTGACGATTCTTTTTTCTCCGCCGTGGATTTCTTAGAACGCGTTTTTCCCATACTTCTTTTTCATCTCCATTAAACGTTACTGAAACTTAATATCCTCAATGAGCTTCTCACCGATATGCCGGTTGATCTTGTATACGATTTCCTTCTTACGCAAATGTAATTCGTGTCGCCATGTACTGCTGCTGACGTGAAC
>SLQE01000311.1 GCA_007131635.1 Bacteroidota bacterium
GAATTATTTGATAATTTATATTTAACCGGTGAGATACGATTTCTAAATCAAGAGGTAGAGAAAAAAGCTATCGATCCTCAGGACTTCTTTGAACCACAGACTGTCGATCGGTTTCAAACCACCTGGATGATAGGATTGAAATATTATTTTTTATAAAAAATCGATATATATTATTGATTTTAAACAAGATAGAAGGTATTTTTCTATTACTATGAGATATTTACTGATTTCGGTGGCGGTGGTCTTTATAATGCAGAGTGTACTGGTATCACAAACCAATTCAAATGGATATATAAGCGGGTACCAGGATACAAGGAAACCTTTATCACCGGACAAAGAAATACCTCGTTATAACCCACAGTTGCTGCTTGCTCAATTATCCGACGACGCAGATGTATTTCTCTCTGTTCAGCGGGGAATAGCAGAGGGAAATTACGAAGAAATCACCCGTCATTTTGGAAAACATATATATCTGAGCATACGAAGTATTGAAAGCGGATATTATAGTGCGAACCAGGCACAGTTTGTTTTGCAGAATTTTTTTAATATCAATAAACCACTTTCATTTACGTTCACAACGTACGGTGGATCCGGCAGTACTCCATATGCGACAGGACGCGGAAGTATCAATGTGAAGGGAAACAGAGAGTTCATGCAGGTATATGTTTCGCTTACAAAACAAAAAGACAGGTGGGTTATATCCCAATTTAATATTTATTAAGCACAGAGCGATTGCATTTCTTCTTAAAATTTTATGGATCTTTCCCGATTAGGTGTTTCGGTTTTCAACTGGGTTCGAAAAAGGCGATATTATTATATCGTCTTTTTTATTATTGCCGCGCTTATCGTTGTCGAGCTTTCCCGTCTTTTCATACTGTCCGGTATCGAAGATGCATGGGACTCGATTCGCGATACACAAGCGGAACAAGAAACCGGCATAATACAATCCGCATTCGATACTATACAAAACCGTGTATTTGGAATTGCGGGTAGGGCATCCGATCTTCTTACTCGGGACTATCGGGATATATCTCCGGCGACGTTATTTTCGGTTCTGCGATCTATGAACATAGAGGAACTTCAGGGGGTAGAAGTATATGACCCGGACGGGAAACCGGTTGCCTGGTGGGGGCGCATACCGGGTGATACTATTGCCGGTACCAGAGCCGAAGTACCTTACTCATGTATTACACAAGGTACGGTGTTTACAACATTGACCGCCGTTCTGCCGGTTCGTAATGAACAAGGAGAGATAATCTTCAGGATAGCGGCTCACGAAGCATTCGATGTGCAATACGCGCTTAGCCCAAGGTTTATTCGAATGCAGGGTTTGCAGCACGATTTACATCAGGCAATAGGAAAACCGGTGCTGATAAAGTACCGGGAAGTGTCTGATCTGACAGGCGAAGTTCAATTACCGTTATATGGAATCGATGGTTCCCGGTTAGGTATTGCGGTTTTTACCCAACCGACCCTTGAAGCGTATATCAACCAGGTAGAGGAGTCGTTTCACATAGTTCGTTCGTTCCTGGTAATCATAGTATCATTATTTCTCATTGCCGGAATTGTCGGGTGGCTGAAGAAGAAGCAATTTCCCTTTTATCTCGTCGTGATATCCATAGGGGTAGTATGGTGTATACGGTATCTCTGGATGTTTCTTCACATTCCCGATGCGATTATCGGTGGTCCACCCTTCGACCCTGCGTACTATGCATCTCCCTATGGCGGCGGTGTTGTTGCATCTCCCGGTGATCTGCTCATGACAGCGATTCTATTGGTGGTAACCGGCCTTCTTCTCTTCCATTCGATTGTTATTAATAATAGTCTCAAAATAGCAAAACGTTATGTCGGGATACAACGAGTAGTATCGGTCGTTATTTCTCTGGCGGTCATGCTTATACAAATGGGTTTGGTCCGTGCATATGCTGCATCGGTTCGGAGTTTTGTTTTTGATTCTTCGGTTCGATTTACCGATCCGGGGTCGCTTTTTCCATCGCCGATGCTGGCGCTCATGCAATTCAATTTGTTGATATTCACCGCAGCGTTTGTGATACTGGGAACCGTCCTGGGCTACATTTCGCTTCGGCTGGTACAGGCAGGTTTTCACCGATCTTTATTCCGCTCGAGCAGTTTATTATTCCTGATCATAGTGATTGCATCTCTCTGCTTTTATTATCTGCAGAATACACCGCTGGTCGGATTGTGGTATTATATGAGTGTGCCCGTCATACTTATCACAATAACGCTTCTCGTTCAAAAGGGATTTTTACAATCATTCAGATTATATAAGATTCGTTCTATATTGTTTCTAACCGGTGTATCTGTTATTTTTGCCGCGCCGGTTCTTGACAGGACAATACATACATTTGATCGCGAGCAAATTCAGTTTATTGCAAACAATATCATTCGACCGACCGACGCGTGGAAAGAATTTATTCTCCTGAAATCATTACGGGAGTTCAGTACCGATGAGGAATTAATACATCTACTCGAAGAGCAAGACGCCGGGGCAATAAGAAAAAAAGCATTCCATCTGTGGGCGGGCAGCCTGCTCGGCCGTGAGGGATATAATACCACTCTGTTCATCCTGGACAGACAGCGCAATCCCGTTACGCGATTTGGGATCGGTTTTCAACCCTCCGAAGATAGAATACTGTATACCATAGATAACGGCCTATCTTCCGATGAAACAGTCATTCGGAATGTTGAAACGATACACGGTAGTGCCACCCTGTATGCATCGAAGATATCTGTATATAATGATGACAATGAACATCTCGGATATGTCATTGTCAATGTTATTACCGGACCCGGAACGTTATTCAGAGGTTGGGGAACTGATATACTGAGTACCCAGATATCACCTGATATTACTGCGCGTTACGGTCAACTCATAATATCCGAGTTTCAGAATAAGAAACTGATATCGACCTCGGCGATGAATATTCCGTCGACACATACCGTGCCCGAAACGGTGCTTCTGACGTTTGAAAGAGAAGATCCCGAGTTTGTATGGCATCGTGAAAAAATTGAATCCCGATTATATGAGACCGTCTATTTTAGAGATCCGGACAGCGGTGCGGATATGTATGTTGCCATCAGCCTGCCGCATCTTGATTTCCGGTGGCATATTTTCAACGCATTGAAATTGATATTTTTTGCATTAACGGTGAGCGGTTTGTTGTTAGTAGCTGCGGGGGTTGTATTTTATGCTCAGGGTAAGCGATACCAACCCACTTTCAGAGAAAAGATTTTGATCGGTTTATTATCGTTAGCGCTGGTCCCGATTATCGTGGTTGCATATTTAAACCGCGATTTTACCATAGAACGGATGACTGAAAATATCTCAAATCAGTTGTTCGATGAGGCGAAACGCGTGGAAGTGCAATTGAAAAGGTATATCCACGCAGAAGACGACGCTGCTAAAAGTAATTTCACTCAATCGGTTGCCGAAAGAATAGCCGCTGAACTCGGTATTGACTTTATTCTGTATATCGACGAGCATATGAACATCACGAGCCGTATGGAGATGTTCGAAGCAGAATTGATGGATAGAAGATTGAGCGGGTATGCCTATTCGAGCGTCATATTGCAGGGAAAGAATTTTATAACACGGGAAGAAGCAATCGGACAATCATCGTATCTCGTCGGATATATGCCGCTGGTTAATACAGAGAATGAAATAACCGGGGTGCTTGCCGTTCCGGCCATTTACCGGCAATCGGAGATTGACGAGGAACTTGCGCGGCGGGATGCATTTCTATTCGGTATCTATGCGCTTATTATACTCGGTGTGATTGTGACCGGACTTATTGTCGCAAATCAGTTTGCGCGTCCTGTCGAAGAGCTCACCGAGGCCACCCATAAAGTTGCGGGCGGTACACTCGATATACATCTGCCGAGTAAAGGTGATTCCGAAATGAGTAATCTGATTCGCTCGTTTAATATGATGACGGAACGTTTGAAAAACAGCAGGGAAGAGCTTGCACGAGTTGAGCGTGAACTGGCATGGCGTGAAATGGCACGTCAGGTTGCACACGAAATTAAGAACCCTTTGACCCCGATGAAGCTCTCAATCCAACAATTGCGACAAACAAGAAAAGATAACTCGGAGGATTTCGATACGTCTTTCGACCTCATAACCCGGATGCTACTTGAGCAGATCGATACAATGGATCGTATAGCTTCGGAGTTTTCCCGGTTTGCGCGGATGCCGGCCGCACATTATAAACCGGTTCAGGTGAATCAAGTGATACAACGCGCACTGGCGGTTTTTCCCGATAAAAACGGGATTGATTTTCAGACAAAATTTGACGATACTATTCCTGAGATTATTGCCGACCCGGAAGAATTACAACGGGCGATCGTAAATATTATACGGAATAGTATTCAGGCGATGCCCGACGGGGGAATAATTAAGGTAACAACAAAAGTCGAGAACGAACAAATTAAAATTACTATCACCGACAATGGAACTGGTATCCCTCCGGAGGTGCGTAAACGACTATTTGAACCAAATTTTTCAACAAAAACCGATGGTATGGGGCTGGGACTTGCCATTGTGAGAAAAACAATCGAAGAACTGAACGGGAATGTACATATCACAAGCGTGGTACAGAAAGGTACTACCGTCACAATTACTATACCGATCAGAACCAAACCGGATAGTTTATTCCGAAAGGAGTTAGTATGAGTAAAAAAGAGCGTGAAATTCGTGAACAGCGTTATTCAATGGAATCTAATCTTATTTACGGTAAATCGTATACACCGAAGTGGGATTTCGAACATCATCTTATACCCCCCATCTCTTCATCAGCCACCTTCCGGCTCGATAATGTGCAGCGGGGTGCTCAGGGTTTTCTGGAATATGCTCATTCAGATGACATGATCGACCAGGAAGCTAAAAAACCGATATATATTTATGACAGACTCGGTGAGCCTAATAAAGATATGCTGGAGGAAAATCTGGCATTTGCCGAACGGGGAGATATTGCCGTTACTTTCGCAACGGGTATGGGAGCAATCTCGGCGATCTTCGGTATCCTGACTCTTAGCGGAGATCAGATTATTGCGCATTCCATCCTGTACGGATGTACGTATTCACTCCTGAAAAATTGGTACCCGAGATACAAAATAGATGTAGAATTTGTGAATATGCTCGATCCCGAAGAAGTAAGAAAAGCAATCACTCCGAAGACAAAGGTCGTCTATTTTGAAACCCCGGTGAATCCGACGCTTGAATTGATAGATATTACGGAAATTGTGTCAATAGTTAAGGAAGCGAATAAAACCCGGAATCCGGAAAATCAAATACGGGTAGTTATCGATAATACGTTTTCTACTCCGTTTTGTCAGCGTCCATTGGAACTCGGAGCTGATTTTGTTATCCATTCATTGACGAAAAACATCGGTGGATACGGAACGGATATGGGGGGTGTTGTCGTGGGACCTGCGTGGAGCCGCGACTGGTTATTATTGTACAGGAAAGATTTTGGTGCTGCGCTCGGTCCGAAGAGTGCATGGAATATTTTAGTGTACGGCTTACCGACTCTCCCGTTACGATTACGCCGTCAGCAGGAAACTGCAACTACGATATCCGATTATCTATGCAATCACGAAGATGTCAGCTATGTGAATTATCCCGGTGCGAAGTGCTTCAAGCAGACTGAGATAGCCCGTAAACAAATGGTTGATTATGACGGAAACATGGCTCCGGGTTCAATGATATACTTCAGTATAAAAGGAGATACACCCGAGGAGCGGCGCAGACGCGGAGAGGAGTTCATAAATTACCTTGCCTCAAAAGCATATACGATCACTCTCGCGGTCAGCCTGGGTAATATACGAACCCTGATTGAACATCCGGGTTCAATGACCCACTCGGCAATACCGGCTGAAGAACAGGTTAAGGAAGGAATGGATCCGGGTGGAATAAGACTCTCCGTCGGATTGGAAAAGCCGGAGGATATAATCAAGGATCTGCAGGCGGCATTTGAAGAAATCAAAGTTGCGGTCTGACATAGATTCCTCCACGATACTTTTAATCGAAACGGAGGGGTAAAATCTCCTCCGTTTGATTTTCATTTGTGTTATTATTCTTAGGATTTATGGAATAGTGTATGCCCCATTCTGAATTGATTCTCATCCTTGATTTTGGATCACAATATACCCAATTAATTGCCCGCCGTGTACGTGAGTGCGGTGTGTATTCCGAAATACAGCCATACAATATACCGTTTGAACGAGTCGAATCGTTGAATCCCGATGCAATTATTCTTTCGGGAGGCCCTTCCAGTGTCTATGATAGTGATGCTCCTATGCCCGATGATAGAATTTTTTCACTGGATAAACCGATCCTCGGAATATGCTACGGTTTACAGATTATTGCACGTGTATTTCGAGGGGAAGTAGACCGTTCGGCGAGGCGCGAATATGGTCGTGCCGAGCTTACGGTACAAAGAGATTCACCGTTGCTCGGGGTTAACCATGATCCAATGATAGTCTGGATGAGCCACGGTGATGCATTGAAGTCGTTACCTGAAAGCTTTGAGATCCTTGCGACCACATCCAATTCACCGATTTGTGTTATCGGGAATGTCGATAAAAAAATATACGGGGTACAGTTTCATCCTGAGGTGGTGCATACACCCGACGGCAAAGAAATATTGAATAACTTTTTATACGGGGTCGCGGGATGTAAGGGGGGATGGGATGCAGGATCGTTTATCGAACATTCGGTGAAGAAGATAAAGGATACTGTCGGAGACGAACGAATCATTCTTGCCCTGAGCGGAGGTGTGGATTCATCTGTTGCGGCGGTATTGCTCCATACTGCAGTCGGCGATAATCTTCATTGCATCCATATCGACACCGGGCTTATGAGAAAAGGAGAGAGCGAACAGGTTGTGCGGGTCTTTCGCGATCATTATAAAATGAATCTCGACTTTATCGACGCATCCGGGATGTTCTTAAAAAATATATCCGGGATCGAAGACCCGGAGGAGAAGCGGAAAATCATCGGCAATACGTTTATAGAGATATTCGAGCAGGAAGCAGCGAAGCTCGGTAATATAACCTTCCTTGCACAGGGAACACTGTATCCCGATGTTATCGAATCCGTATCATTCAAAGGACCCTCACATACAATCAAGACCCATCATAATGTGGGCGGCTTACCCGAAAGAATGAATTTAAAGCTTATCGAACCGTTTCGTGAATTATTTAAAGATGAAGTCCGGGAAGTAGGTAAAGCTCTCGGTTTGTCGGATCGGTTTTTAAAACGCCATCCCTTCCCGGGCCCCGGTCTTGCCGTGCGCATACTCGGTCACGTCACAAAAGAAAACGTAAAGCTTCTGCAGGATGCGGATGCGATCTTTATCGAGCAATTGGAAGAAACGGGATGGTATGATAAAGTATGGCAGGCATTTACCGTACTGCTGCCGGTACGCTCTGTCGGTGTTATGGGAGATAAACGAACGTATGAGCAAGTCGCCGCATTA
>SLQE01000341.1 GCA_007131635.1 Bacteroidota bacterium
GGACACACGTATGTCGGACATACCGATATGTTGATGGATCTGACCGACACTGAAGCGGTAACTATGATGATGATCGCCGGAAAATTTCGCGTTGCGCTTGTCACGGTACACGTTCCGATCAAAGCAGTTGCCGAGACAATCACCGAGCGTGAATTCATGCTGAAAACAAAAACGGCAATCGATAGTTTGAAAAACGACTTCAATATCATCGACCCGCGTGTCGCTGTCCTCGGATTAAACCCGCACGCGGGAGAGAGCGGTTTACTCGGCGATGAGGAAAAAGAAGTAATTACACCCACGATAAAGCGGCTTGCAAAAGAGGGATATATTGTAGAGGGACCATTCCCGGCAGATGCGTTCTTCGGAGCCAAACTACACCATAATTTCGATCTCGTTATGGCGATGTATCATGATCAGGGATTAATACCATTGAAACTTGAGGGATTTCAGTTTGGTGTCAATTACTCATCGGGTTTACCGGTCATACGCACCTCACCGGATCACGGCACTGCATATAATATCGTCGGGCGCGGAATTTCCAACCTATCCAGTTTGACCGAAGCAATCAAGCTCGCCGTAGCAATAACACACAACAGGACTGCAAAGGTTAAATAAATATATGGTCAGCTTATCCAATGTTTCCGTAACGTACGACGATATTAACATACTGGAGAATGTGAATTTTACTGTACAACAAAGTGATTTTGTTTACATTGTCGGCAGAACCGGCACCGGGAAGAGTTCGATCCTGAGACTTCTTTATATGGATCTGCTTCCTTCAGCCGGAACGGTTACGATAGGTAATTATTCGTCGGAGAAAATGCGTAAACGGGAAATACCTTTTCTCAGACGTACCATCGGAATAATATTCCAGGATATGAAATTACTTGAGGACAGGAATGTATACGATAACGTCGCATTTGCCCTGTACGTAACCGGTGCTAAACGCAGGTCTATGCATGACCGTATTCTGGAAGTTCTCGCAGATGTCGGATTAAGTCATAAGAGAAACAGTATGCCGAACGAACTTTCCGGCGGTGAGCAACAACGGGTCGGTATTGCCCGGGCATTAATAAATAATCCCTGGCTTTTAATAGCGGACGAACCGACGGGTAATCTCGATCCTTCCACGTCGAACGATATTCTTGAAATGCTTATCAAAATCAACACCCGCGGTACCGCGATTTTAATGGCTACTCACAATTATAGCCTGGTGAGAAGAACACCCGCCGCCCGTATACTGCAAATACGCGACCGGCAGGTTGTTGAAGTTGAAATACGACCGTAAGAATATTACACGTCAATAACAATGTCGCCACCGCCCTTCGGATGAGACTCGTTATACTTTTTCACTTCCTCATCGAGATTGCGGGCTATCGTAATAAACTTTTTTGTATACTCGGAGTCCGGCTCCATCACGACGATAGGATTTCCGGTATCCCCTCCTTCGCGTATTTTTGTATACAGGGGAATTTCACCGAGGAATTCGGTCCCGAGATTTTCTGCCGAACGTTTCCCGCCGCCGTAACTGAATATTTCCTCGCGATGACCGCAGGAGGGACAGAGATAGTAACTCATATTTTCGATAATGCCGTAGACCGGAACATTCACACGCTCAAACATTTTTAATCCCTTGCGTGCGTCCGCAAGTGCTATATCCTGGGGTGTCGTAACGATCACCGCGCCGGTTAGCGGTATGGATTGCACGAGTGTTAACTGTATGTCGCCGGTGCCCGGAGGAAGGTCGAATATTATATAATCGAGTTCTCCCCACTCGACATCCGACATAAACTGCCGGACGGCGCCGCTCGCCATCGGTCCACGCCAAATCATCGCCTGTTCCTCATCAACGAGGAAACCGATCGACATGACTTTAATCCCATGTGCTTCAAGCGGTATCAGCTTATTATTTTCAACGACCGGTTTGTTATTGATGCCCAGCATGAGCGGTGCACTGGGACCGTACACATCTGCATCGATCAATCCCACACGGTATCCTTCTTTCGCGAATGAGATTGCCAGGTTAATTGCTACTGTTGATTTACCCACGCCGCCTTTGCCGCTCGCTACCGCGATCGTATTCTTTACGCCGGGTAATAATGCCTGCTGTTGTTGTGGTTGTGGTGCTTGTGGTGTCATAAAAAATCTGTATGTTTGATTTATTGATTATTATGTTTTGTTTAATGTTTTTTGTCCAAATGTATACCGATCAACGTTCCGCACAATCCATTAAATAACGCCGATTTTCTTTCCGGTTTGCTCGAATGCTTCGAGTGCCCTGTCCAGATCGTTTCTTGATAATGCGGCCGAAATCTGTGCTCGCAATCGTGCTTCGCCCCGGGGAACGACCGGAAACCATAGACCTTTGATATAGACACCTTTATGTAGCAGTTCTTTGCTCATTTCCGTCGCGATCGAAGCCTCACCGAGTATGATTGCCACTATCGGATGAGTCCCTTCGATAATCGTAAACCCGAGATTTTTTATTTCCTTCCTGAAATATGCAGTATTTTTATGCAATGTATCTACAATCGATCTATCTTTCGTTAACAAATCGAAGGCAGCCATTGCACCAAATACTATAGAGGGGGGCAGTGAATTAGAAAAGGTATATGGCCGGGATTTCTGTCGGAGGTACTCGATCAAGTCCTTATTGGCACTTATGTATCCGCCCGCCGCGCCACCGATGGCTTTGCCGAGAGTACCCGTCAAAACATCGATCTTGCCAAAGACACCCATCTCTTCGGGTGTACCATGTCCCGTTTCACCGCACACACCCAGCGCGTGCGAATCGTCTACAAATAACATTGCATTAAATTCACGTGCCAGTTCGACTAATTTGGGAAGCGGAGCAAGATCACCTTCCATGCTGAAAACTCCATCGGTTGCAATTATTTTAAACCGGTAATCTTTATTTTTATCTTCCTCGAGTAACTGTTCAAGATGGTCGGTATCCGCGTGATTATAAATCCGTTTAACGGTTGTATCGGATTTACATAATCGCTGACCGTCAATAATGCTTGCGTGGTTAAGCCGGTCGCTATAGAGTACGTCCTTATAACTATCGAAACCCAGTTTTTCGTTTGTTAATGACGGAAAGAAACCCTCGTTCGCTGCAAAGCAGGACGAGAATAGTATGGTATCCTCACAACCGACAAAATCCGATATTTTTTTCTCAAGCTCGAGATGAATATCTTGCGTACCGCATATAAACCTCACGCTTGCTACTCCGTAGCCGTATTTCCTTATTCCCTCTATAGCTGCTTCTTTGACCACCGGATGATCGGATAAACCTAAATAATTATTCGAAGCAAGCATGACGACATCACTATCTTGAACTCTGACAACACCACCCTGAGGACCTTGCAGGGGTGTCTCGAGTTTGAAAGTGTTTGACTTATGTAAATTCTTTAATTCTTTTGTAATAATATCTGTTATTTTCATGGTACCTGTTTCGTATTGTTATTAATACGATATCGTATTGTTGGACACTACTATTTAAAATTTTTATTGAAGCTGCACTCTGTTATTATTCAATCGTTGCGCATTATACTACGAAAAATCTACCAGATGCGCAAGAACGAGAAATGATGAAACAATATTTTACGAATTTATGATCGTCATCTGGATACCTCGATCATACACTTCTCCCTGAAAAGTAAAAAATAATACAAGAGGAAACAGGGGGTTGTGACAAAGAACTCCGCAAAGGATCAGGCTCTTAATTTCCTTCCGTAAAATAGTTTATTCGTGTACATCTTTACATCCCGTACATTGCAATTATTTCTTCCTTCTTTTTGCCGAGGATATTATATTTATCCCCGATTTTCGTAAAGGCTTCGATAGCCTTATCAAGATGTTCCTTCTCATGGTCTGCCGATATTTGCGTGCGTATTCGTGCTTGTGCCTTCGGAACAACCGGGAAAAAGAATCCAACCACATAAATTCCTTCGGCGTATAGGTCGCGGGCTATATCCTGTGCAAGTTTAGCATTATACAACATCACCGGGACGATAGGGCTGTCTCCTTTTTTGATATCGAGACCTGCCTGAACCATCTTCTCGCGGAAATAATTCGTATTATCTTCGAGTTTATCCCGTCTGTCAGTTGATTTTGATATTAAATCGATAACTTTAATCGCCGCAGCGACGACGACGGGTGGGACTGTGTTGGAAAATAAATACGGTCTGGCGCGTTGACGACACATTTCCACTATTTCTTTTTTACCGCTCACACAACCACCCGCTGCGCCGCCGAGAGCTTTTCCAAGGGTTGTCGTAATGATATCGACCTTATCGATAACCCCGCAATACTCGTGTGTTCCACGTCCGAGCTTCCCGATAAAACCGGTTGCGTGGGAGTCGTCAACCATCACCATTGCATCATATTTCTCTGCAAGCTCGCATATCGTATCGAGTTTTGCTATATCGCCGTCCATCGAGAAAACGCCGTCGGTTATTATTAATCGCATCCGGCAGTCTTGAGTTTCCTGTAATTTTTCTTCGAGGTGCGACATATCGGAATGTTTGAAATTATATAACTGAGCTTTACAAAGCCGTATACCGTCGACTATAGAAGCGTGCACAAGTCTATCGGCAATCATGGCATCCTCTTTATCCAGCATAACTTCGAATAATCCGGCGTTTGCTTCCATGCATGACGGGAAAAGGAGCGTATCTTCCATCCCTAAAAATTCGGAAAGTTTATTCTCAAGTTCACGGTGAATATCCTGAGTACCGCATATAAAACGCACAGACGACAAACCATATCCGCGATCTTCAAGTCCTTTATGTGCCGCTTCAATAACTTCCGGATGACTGGAAAGCCCGAGATAGTTGTTTGCACAAAAGTTTAACACATTTTTCGTCGGCGCGCCGTTTGGATATTCTACCTTTATATGTGCAGCTTGCCGCGACTTAATATAACGCTCTTCTTTAAATAATCCGGCCTGACGTATGCTATTTATTTCGTCTTCATAAAACGATTTTACTTTTTCACTGTAAGCCATATCATTCCTTAGATTGTGGTGTACTCTTTTAACAAATGAATAATGTTATTCGCGGAATCGAAAGCTTCTGGTGTTGCTTTATCATCCGAAATTTTAATCGAGAATTTTTTCTCGAGGAACATTTTGAGCGAGACCATGGAGAACGAATCGACTATTCCACTCGATATGAGTTTCGTATCTTCATTAATTTCCATCGCCGAGTCTTCTTCGAGATATTCTTTTTTGACGTAATCGATAATCATTTTTTTTACTTCTTCTGACATACATGCTCCATTTCTTTTATGTATATTTTGTGAATTATCATCAATACACTAAAATAAGATAACCGGTATTTCTAATCATTTTCCAGGGTTGAAATATCTCCAATCTCTTCACCCCATTCCTGTGCACGTAAAAGTCGACGCATAATTTTTCCACTTCTGGTTTTTGGGAGCGACGGGACAAATTCAACTTCCTGCGGCATAGCAAGCGGAGATAGTCTCTTGCGTATAAAATTTATGATACCTAATTCTAAATCGTCGTTTTTCTCAAATCCAGGTTTGAGGGCTATAAACGCTTTGACAACTTCCATGTTTACGGGGTCGGGTTTACCGATTGCAGCCGCTTCGGCTACCGCTTCATGTTCAATTAACGCTGACTCGATTTCAAAAGGTCCGACAAGATGTCCGGCTGTGTTTATCACATCATCATCGCGTCCGACAAACCAAAAATATCCATCATCATCGATACTCGAACGGTCTCCGCAGACATACCAACCGTTTTTAAATTTCGAGTCATAGGTTTCTTTGTTATCCCAGTATGCACGCATCATTGAGGGCCAACCGGGTTTCAGGGCTATCAAACCGACTGTTCCTGCCGTTGTAATCGGTTCGAACGTTTTTGGATTTAAAACGGTCGCGGTAATACCAGGGAATGGTTTTCCCATAGAGCCCGGTTTAATTTTTAAACCTGGGAAATTAGTGATAACAATTGCTCCGGTTTCAGTTTGCCAATAGGTGTCGTAAAAAGGTCTTCCGAATGCTTTTTCAGACCATATGACAGCTTCCGCATTGAGAGGTTCACCGACACTCGCTAAATGTCGCAAAGAGGATAGATCATATTTCTTTACAACATCCAGACCTTCTTTCATCAACATACGGATTGCAGTTGGTGCCGAGTACCACATCGTCACTTTATTCTTCTGGATGAACGCGTACCATTTTTCAGTTCCAAAACCGGCATCCAGTATAACTTGAGTAACTCCGCATACCCAGGGGCCGATAATACCATATGATGTGCCTGTAACCCAACCGGGATCAGCGGTACACCAATAAACATCATCGAGTCTCAGATCGAGGACCCATTTTGATGTTATGTATTGTGCAATGATCGATGCATGTACATGCTGAGCACCCTTGGGTTTGCCGGTTGTACCGGAAGTATAGTGCAAAACCGATGGCATCTCGGGATCGGCCTTAACGATATCAAAGTTGTCCACTTGCTCTGTTTTTTCCATCCAAAAATGAATCTCGTTGGTTTGGAGGGAAGATTGATCCGCATCGACAACTATTATTTTTGTAAGTCCCGGAAGTTTGTCTTTGATTCTGCGAACTTTTCCTAAATGTTTTTTTTGAGTAATGATCACTTTCGTTTTTGCATCGTCTAAACGAGTAAACAGTGCTTCTTCACCAAAAGCCGAGAAGAGCGGCTGAGCAATACCGCCCATTTTCAGAATACCGATAAACCCGATATACAACTCCGGAATTTTATCCATAAATAAACACACCCGGTCTCCGACGTTCACCTCGTTATCTTGCAAAAACTTCGCTATTGTGTTGCTGAAGATACGGAGGTCATCATACGTGAAATTTTTAACTTCACCGGTAAAACCCTCCCAGATAAGCGCTTGTTTGTTGCCGAAACCTTTCTCGCAAAGATAATCGCTGCAATAATAACCGATGTTGTACATACCGTTTTTGCCGTACTGCAATTCATCTTCAGCTTGTTTCCAATGAAAACTTGTATACTTTTCTTCGTAAGATCCGATATTACTCATATTTTCACCTATGGTTATCCTTCTAAGACAACGAATGCCACAACATGTTTTTTCGTATGAGCAAATGTGCTTGTCATTTTTTGTATGTCATTTTTATCGGCATGTTCTTTCAAATAGCCGGTTAGTTTCAGATTCGAAGATTCCGATGTATCAATAAAGCGCCAGTAATAGCCGTAATATAAACCTATGCCCAGAGCCTTTAATGCTGCTTCTTTCAAAGCGAAAAAAATTGCGACTTGATTATCCTTAACATCGGGGTGTGAAAGTAAAGATTTTTCTTTCTCTGTCAGAATCTGATCAAGAAAACGCTGATTTTTCCCGATTTTCTTAATCCGATCAATTTCTATAACATCGACTCCAATTCCTTTAATCATATAGTTTATGAAAAAACGAATACTTTGTGTCAACTTGTAAAAACTTTAAAATAAAACAATAATAATATTA
>SLQE01000222.1 GCA_007131635.1 Bacteroidota bacterium
ATGACGTATTCATCGAGCGCGGCTTTGATTTGCTCGGGATTGAGATGCCTCTTCTTCGTTTGTTTCTGTGTCGAATACGCCGCGAGATTGTTTCTGATAATATCGACCGAATCGGAAACACATATGTCACATATATATACATCCGGTCCGGCAATAATACTTGCAACTTCATTCGGTGCGCGTCCGCAGAACGAACACCGGATCTTATCTTCCGGTCTTTGCTTTGAGGGCATGATGTCCTTTTACTTTATTTTTTAATTTTTGGTCTCTGTACGAGAAGGTTATCAATTAACCCGTATTCTTTTGCCTCTTCGGGTGACATATACCGGTCACGGTCTGTATCTTTTTCTATCTGACTCTCGTCCTTCCCGGTGTGGTGCGCAAGAATCTCATTTATTTTCTTTTTGATTTTTAATATTTCTTCCGCCTGGATACTGATATCCGATGCCGTACCGCGTGTGCCGCCCCACGGCTGATGGATCATAATTCGCGAGTTTGGCAATGATGTGCGTTTACCGGGAGCGCCGCCGGCAAGCAGGATCGCGCCCATACTCGCGGCCATGCCGGTACAAATGGTGGCAACATCCGGACGAATATATTGCATGGTATCATAAACGGCAAGCCCGGCAGATACGCTTCCACCCGGTGTATTGATGTATACATGAATGTCCTTATCCGGATCTTCCGATTCGAGAAAAAGTAACTGAGCAATGATCAGACTTGCAATGGTATCGTCAATCGGGAAGCCGACAAAGACGATACGCTCTTTTAATAATCTGGAGTAGATATCGTACGCCCGTTCTCCGCGTCCTGTCGATTCCACAACAATCGGTACCAGTTGTCCGTAAATGTTATCTTTCATGAATCATTCTGCCTTTCTATGAAATAATTTTTGTTTTCTGTTGTTCTTTTTCCTCACCGGGTTTCACTTCTTTCTCGGTGATTGCTGCATACGATTCCAGCACTTCCATCAATTTACCGTGACGGATGCTGTCGAATACCTGTTGATTCGACGAATAAAATTGTAAAACCTTATCTTTACCGACACCATACTGTGCAGCATCCTTTGTTGCACGCTCGTCGATGTCCTTCTCGTCGACCTGTATTTCCTCGGTTTCAAATAATGTATCGCGCAATATCGACCATTTTGCCTGCCACTCGGCGTGGGTATAGTATTCGGCTTCAAATGCATGACGGTCGAAGTCGTCGGGTAATTTCTGATTTGGCATTTTACTCTTTACATCTTCGATCATCTGATCAAACACTTTTGTAAGTAACGCTTCGGGGATAGGGAAGTCGTGTCGTTTCACGATCTCATCGGCTATCCGGTCGCGTACTACGCGTGATCCTTCCTGGTCAAACATAGTTTGTATTTGCTTCCCGATGTCTTCCCGCAGAGCGGCCACTGACTCGAATGTACCCTTAAAGGTATCTTTAAGAAACTGATCATCCAACTCAGGTAGAGTTACTTTTTCGATTTTTTTAACGGTCACTTTTATATGAACATCGTGTTTGTGATCACCATGATCATGTGAGTATTTTACGACATATTCACCGTCTTTTTCGGCTTTCAGCAGCGGATCGATCAGATCTTTTTCATATCGCTCATCATAGAGGTTCATTGTCTGATCCGGTGACCTTTTGCCGATAATCGCGACGCCCTGTTCATCGAGTTCCTGAATGTCGACTGTCAGCGTATGGTACGCGTCGGTCACGGCATCGACTTCGGCACGGGTCGCATAATTTAATCTAATCCCCCTCAGTTCGCGTTCGATTAAATCATCCGAAACTTTTTGTACCGGTTTTTCGATTTGAATGCCTTTATACTCCTGTAATTCTATTTCGGGAAGCACCTCATATTCGACGCTAAAGGTGAAATTCCCGTCAGCTTTATAGTCCACATTTTTCAGGACGGGATCTCCGACCGGTTGGAGATTTTTTTCCAGCATTGCTTTCCGGTAGAGTTCGTTGATGGCCTCATTGATAGCTTCGCTTTCAATAGCGTCCCCGTACATTTTTTGTATGAGAGAACGCGGTGCCTTTCCTTTCCGGAAACCCTTTATATCGGCTTTCGCCCGAAAATCTTCGTAAACTTTATCAAAATGAGGTTTAATATCTTCGGCCGGAACGGTGATCTCCGCTCCCTCTTTTGTTTTGGTAATTTGCTTTGTCTGTATTTCCACGATAAATCCTTCCGGAAAATAGTATTTTAAATAATGAGTGCCGGAGGTGGGACTCGAACCCACAACGCCTTACGGCACATGGTCCTAAGCCATGCGAGTCTGCCAATTCCTCCACTCCGGCTCATAATAATTTGGACAAACAGATCCGCTGATTATGCACTATGACCGTGATATTGCAGTCAAGAACAAGCAATAAAAATACTAAAAAAACCGTCGAAAATCAAACATTATACCGTCTGCGGGACTTTGGTTTTCCCAAAATCTCGCTGATAATTATTCCTTTTTTCAATTCATTATGTTGATATAAAAAGGTAAACGAATGTTTTTCAGCTTTTTTCCGATCGCTCAGAGCGGGAGACCGAAAATGAACACCTTTCAGTGCTTCATCGGCTTCACTTTTTTGCCGGCGGGTGTCGATGAAGTCCGTACCCATATATGAGCCGTATTTCGAATCACGCATTGCCTGAAATTGCTCGCGCGTGTCTCCCCGTTGGGCAGGTTGGGGACGGGGTGGTGATTTCGGTTCGGTTTTTCGGGTGGTTGATGTATCACCGAATATTGTTCTCATTTCTTCGAGAATGTCGTCCCGTGTTTGGGTCGAGCTTTTCTCTTCCTCGTATTGAGGCTCTGACGGAACATCGTACCGGTTTTGCTCCCGCTGTTTTGCCGGAGCGAAAAACATACGGTAGAGAAAAAAAATGATAACAAAAATCCAGATAAGTTCAGCAATATCCATAGTTATGTACCTTGTTTAATTCCATATATAATAATATGTGCAGGTTTTCGGATAACAATGTTTGCACACGTATCAATGTATGACCATATCGGGAAGGGGAGCCATCGTAGCAGGTACGATAGCCGGGAAATTATAAATGCTTTGTTCCCGATGCGGCGATAATATATTTCATTCGCACCACCGCGCGAAAATAATAACGTGAGTTTGTTTTCATCGAAGCTATGCAAGTGAGCGTTTGCCGGTGTCGCTTTATTACAATGAATGCACAAATGCTGTTTTATCTCTTCTTTATACGGCGTCGTTATCACGACGCGGCCCCCCGGTTTGACAATACGAATAAATTCCGCAATTGCTTCTCCGGGATTATTCAGATGTTCGATAACTTCACTCGCAATAACTGCATCGACAGATTCGTCCGCGATCGGCAGATTCGATGCCGAGGCCATGAGACCGTTGCTCTCGTTATCACCGGTAATACGCTGAAGGTTCTTCATTGACAGATCGACGGAAGTGACTATCGCACCGGTCGACTGCATCATCCGTGAGAACCATCCTCCGCCGCTGCCGACATCTACGACATGTAATCCTTTTGTAATTGATAGATATCGAACGGCTGCGACACGAAGCCGCTGCCAGAAGTCGGCTTGAATCGGATGAGGCGACCTGAAATAATCGTATATTTCGGCATCCCTCTCGTAGTGTTCAAGCGGGTTATGACAGCGGCTTTTTGTCTGATCTGTTAATGCATCCCCGGTCATTACGTTTTCGGCTTTTGTGGTTCTTCTCCGCCTTTCGAAATCGATTCGCGCATATCGGTGTCGGCCATTACGTTTCGCATGTTGTAATAATCCATAACGCCGAGGCGGCCTTCACGGAATGCCTGAGCGATAGCTTTCGGTACCTCTGCCTCTGCCTCGACCACGCGCGCACGCATTTCCTCGACCCTTGCGCGATATTCCTGCTCGGATGCAACAGCCATCGCACGCCTGCCTTCGGCTTTTGCCTGAGCAATTTTCATGTCCGCAGCAGCCTGATCCGCCTGGAGTTTTGCACCGATGTTTTCCCCGACGTCCACATCTGCTATATCAATTGATAATATCTCATATGCAGTACCCGCGTCAAGACCCTTTTCAAGGACAAGCCTGGAAATCCGGTCGGGATTCTCCAGAACAAGTTTGTGGGTTTCCGATGATCCGATTGTCGTGACAATTCCCTCGCCGACCCGTGCGAGAATTGTCTCTTCACCTGCACCGCCGACGAGGCGTTCGATATTGGCGCGCACGGTTATACGGCTTGTTGCTTTTACCTGGATACCGTCTTTTGCGACTGCCGCAACCATTGGTGAGTTGATCACCTTGGGATTAACGCTCACCTTTACCGCCTCAAGTACATCCCGCCCGGCAAGATCTATTGCCGTTGCTCTTTCAAAAGTGAGAGGGATGTTTGCGCGATCGGCGGAGATGAGAGCGTGAACTACTTTTTGTACGCTCCCGCCCGCGAGATAGTGAGCTTCAAGTTTACCGATATCTACCTCGACGCCTGCCTTGGAAGCGGTAATTTTTGATTGAACAATTGCCGGCGGCGGCACATTACGCAACCGCATGCCGACAAGATCCTTAAATATTCTTACCTTTACTCCGGAGAAAATTGCTTTTATCCAGAGTCCGACGGGGATAAAATAGGTAAAAAGAATAAGTAAAAAGATGAAGCCGATTATTATCAATACGGCCATTAAAAGTAAACCTTCTTCCATGATTGCTCCATATGTAAGTTATTGAGAGTGGTTTGTTAATTGTTACTGTAAAAACGGTGAACGCAGCCGAAGCGGTAGTGTGATGGAAAATATTGTTCCGCTTCCTTCCTTACTTTCTAAATCTATTATGCCGTTGTGTTCTTCGATTATCTTTTTAACAATCGACAGGCCGAGTCCGGTACTGTCCTTTCTCCCGAAGGTATAGAAGGGATTGAATATCTTGTTCCGGATTTGTACCGGTATCCCCGCCCCGGTATCCCGGAAAGAAATCTGTATATTATCATTTGTGCTTTCGGTCGCTATCGTTAATTGTTTTGTATCGCTTGACTCCATTGCTTCGATGGCGTTGTGTATGATATTATGAAAGACGCATTCCATCTTTTCGGGGTCGAGTACACAAGCTCCGGTATAGTCAAGCTGTAGGTTGAGGTCGATTCGGTTTTTTTCAAGGTCGGGACCTACATCTGAAATAACCGTATCGATGAGGGTACCGATTTGAATGTTTTTCATATTTGTTGAGCTGACGCTGCGGCAGTAATCGAAAATCTCCTGAACCATTGCGGCCAAACGGTTCATCTGACTTCCGATTTTACCGGCAAGTTCTGTGGCATCTTTACTACCGGAAGAATTTTTGAATGAATCCGTGTATATCTTTAATGTGTTCATCGGATTTTTCATGTCGTGTAACAATGAACCGGCCAGTTTGCCGACGGTTGAAAATTGTTCCTGCAAGACCATCTCCCGGGTTGTCTGTGCGTTCTCAATAGCGATAGATGCGTGTGCCGAAAGGGCTTCAAGGAATTTTTCATCTTCGGTCCGGAATAATTCGGGCAATTTGTTAATGATCTGAAATACACCGATGATCTTGCCGTTTTTATCTTTCATCGGCATGCAGAGCATACTGCGTGTTTTGTAGCCTGAAATTCTATCGATTTCGGAGTTGAAACGGGGATCTTTATATGCGTCTTCGGTGTAAATGACATCGCCGGTTGCGGCGACATAGCCGGCAATACCCTTGCCCAGAGGCAGACGGATCTCGGATATGGCCTCACCCTTTAGAACCTTCGACCATATTTCATCTTTTTCATAATCGACCAAATACAACGTGCCGCGGTCCGCGTTTGTTCCCAGGATAGCTGTTTCGAGGATGAGATCCAGTAATTCATCGAGATCAAGTGCACTATTCAGTTTTTGAGTCGATTCAACAAGGAAGGTCAGTATATTAATACGCTCCTGGGCTGTTTTTCTGGTTGCCTCGACCTGTTTAACAACGGTTTCGTTCGTTCTTCGAAGACGTTTACTCAGCTGTTTGAGAACGTTGAGAACCACAGTATGGTTTTCTTCGAGTAACATATGGAAAGTATCGTAATCGAGTTTCAATATTTCGGTTTTTGTCAATGCTTTGGCGTTTGCCGATCTCGGAAGGCCGTCTATTAACTCAAATTCACCGAAGAATTCATCTTTCTCGAGCACCGTCAACTCGGTGTCTTCTCCGAATGAGGTTACTTTTGAGATCGATACCATACCCTCGGCAATCAGGCAGAGTGCGTTATCGGTGTCACCCTCTTTAAAAATAAAATCACCCGGCGCATAGAGCTGTTCACGAAACATATAGGATAGTTCGTGCAATTGATTTGTCGGGACGGTAATAAACAACCTGTTTGTCCTGAGTTTCGAGTATAATTTCTCTGTATTTGATGAGGTCTTTTTCATAAACTTTTTCCTAATTGTGAAAATTCGGCACTGTGAGTGAACCATGCGGCAAATAGTATATCAGAGGAGATGTGCCGCGTGTATCGCATACGGTATCGATAGCCGTTTGAATCGATGAAATCGGTTTTATACCCATCCGCGAAACAATACCATCATCCAGCCCGGATAATAATGAAATTTCGTTACGCTTTACTTTCATCCGTAACGATAATGCGGTATGTCCGTTAAGGGAGTATTCGGACAGCAAATGTTCACCCAGTGACTGTTCGGGGATGTCGAACCATTGCAAGAAAGTTGATGAACCGATCCCGTCATTACACGCTGCCGCCACGATTATCCCGCCACCGGGTTTGACCGCGTAATGTGCGTGATGGATTGCCTTGTGAGATTGAATAAATGTGCTGTCGTGAGGTGCCCCCCCCGGACTTACTATCACCAGGTCTGCTAATGCATCAACGGGAACCTCGTGTAATTTCGATGCTAAAACGGTACCTCTCCTGTGAGCGAAAACAATATCACCGCTGAAAAATCCGGCCGGTTTGTTGTCAGAATCGAGCACAACGTTAATCGAGAAAATATTCGCGATGTGCCGTATCGCCTCGACAATGTCAAGATAGACCGGATTGGTGTCGAGGTGACCGTCACGACAGGCAGGGTGGAATTCCCCCGTACCGGTGATTGTGTAACTATGATTTATTTTTGCAGTCTCGTAACCCGCAACACCGGGAATAAGGAGTTTGGAGCCCCCTCCGTATCCGGCAAAATAATGATGCAGTATGCCTCCCACAGTCAATACGATATCGGCTTCACGGACGAGTTTGTTAATAAACACCGGTGTTCCGCGCGAAGTGGTGGTAATATATTCCAATGCCCCCGGGTTATTTGCATCGTGCTGTTCGATACGGAACGTTCTTCGGATATCCGGACCGACTATGTGATCGATTTCTTCTCCGGTTTGGTTTTGATGAGTTCCGTTTGCAAACAGAATAGTAAT
>SLQE01000197.1 GCA_007131635.1 Bacteroidota bacterium
GGTAATAACGATACACCGTTCTTCAAACCCACAGTTACCATTACCGTGGCAGATCCGCACCGTCCCGGGCACGAATTAAGCTATTATCCGGGTGAGGTAAATCTCCGTATAGCAGATACGGTCATAATCAATAAAATCGATTCAGCATATCCGGAAAATATCGATAAGGTAAGAAACAATATCGCAATGGCAAATCCGAAAGCTTTGATTATCGAAGCAGCGTCGCCGATTTCCGTGGAAGATCCGTCGGTTATTCGCGGGAAGCGTGTCCTTGTCGTGGAAGACGGACCAACTTTGACACACGGTGATATGACCTTCGGTGCGGGAACTATCGCCGCCCGAAAATTCGGAGCACTGGAAATTGTCGACCCGAGACCTTTTACGGTCGGATCGATAAAGGATACGTTTAAAAAATACCCCAATATGGGAATCCTTCTTCCTGCTATGGGATATGGCGATAAACAAAAGAAGGATCTGGAGCAAACTATTAACAAAACCAATTGTGACGCGGTAATCGTCGGAACCCCGATCGATCTTCGAAAGATTATTAACATCAAAAAACCGAATGTTCGGGTACGTTACGACCTGAACGAGATCGGCCGGCCGGATCTGACCGATGCACTAAAACCTGTCTTAAAATAACCGATGAGGAGGTAAAGTGAAAGCACAAGATTTTATATCCGCACAGGATATCACGACCGATGAATTACTTGGATTGTTTGAATTGGCGAAAGATATGAAAGGCAACCGCAAAAAATACTTTCGATCGCGTGAAGGTATGACTCTTGCGATGATATTCGAAAAGCCGTCTTTACGCACACGGGTTACATTCGATGTCGGTATACAACAGCTTGGTGGAAATGGTATCTTCCTCGGTCCGAGCGATATTAATCTGGGAAAACGTGAGTCGGTGTTTGATGTTGCGAAAAACCTCGAACGTATGGTCGATATCATTATGATCCGTACGTTTTCTCACTCCATCTGTACCGATATGGCCGATCATGCCGGTATACCGATAATAAACGGATTAACCGACCACGAACATCCGTGTCAGGCGCTGGCCGATTTCTTTACTTTGTGGGAACTCAGAGGCGATCTGAAGGGAAAGAAGCTGACCTATGTCGGTGACGGAAATAATGTCGCACACTCGCTGCTATTAGCAGGTGCGCGTCTCGGAGTAAGCGTCTCGGTAGCCACTCCAAAAGGATATGAACCTGACGCAGGAGTCGTCGAAAACGCAAAAATGGATGCCCAAAAATTCGGTGCGAAAATCGAAGTAACAAACGATCCCGTTGCAGGTGTTGCCAATGCCGATGCCGTTTATACCGATGTCTGGGCCAGTATGGGACAGGAAGCGGAGGCAGAAGAACGGAAAAAAATATTTTCACCGTATCAGGTGAACAGCGAATTAATGGCCAAAGCGAATCCCGATGCCGTGTTTCTGCATTGCCTTCCCGCACACCGCGGTGAAGAGGTGACTGACGAGGTGATAGATTCTAAGCAGTCGGTAGTATTCCGCGAGGCCGAAAACAGACTCCACGTTCAAAAAGCCTTAATGCATGAGCTGTTATGATGAGTGAAACCACGAAACTTGCGCTTATAGCAATCGGCGGGAATTCGATTATAAAGTCCGGACAGCGCGGCAGTATCAAAGAACAATTCGACAATATCGAAGAGACGTGTCGTTCAATCGTACAGCTCGTGTTACGGGGTTTCAGGGTTGTTGTAACTCATGGAAACGGGCCGCAGGTCGGGGCGCAGCTGCTGCGCTCCGAGCTTGCGGCTCATCAGGTGTATGTTCATCCGCTTGATGTGTGCGTAGCGGATACCCAGGGTTCGATGGGATATATGATTCAAAATTCATTGCAGCGTGCGCTTGATGATAACAATAGAAACGATGAGGTTGGGAGTGTCGTCACGCAGGTTGTGGTGGATGAAAACGATCCCGCATTCAAGAATCCAACAAAGCCGGTCGGACCTTTTTATAATGAAGAGGAAGCGAGAGAGAAAAGTTCAAAGCTCGGATGGGAAATGGTCGAAGATGCCGAACGCGGTTACAGGCGGGTTGTTCCCTCACCGATTCCCCGGGAAATAGTTGAATTCCGGATGATCAAAGCTGCCGTGGAAGATGGTATTATTGTCATCGCGGTCGGCGGCGGCGGCGTACCTGTCATCAGAAGAAATGACCGTCTTTATGGTGTCGAAGCTGTTATCGATAAAGATCGTGCCTCGTCAATTCTTGCCAAATCACTACGAGCGGATCTGTTCATAATATCGACCGATGCCGAGAAAGTATATCTGCATTTTAAAAAACCGGATCAAAAAGAACTCGATCGGGTAACAGTCCGGGAAGCGAAGAAATTACTGGATGAAGGGCATTTCCCTCCGGGCAATATGGGACCGAAAATTGAAGCCGTAATAAGCTATCTCGAAGCCGGCGGGAAACACGCAATCATTACAACGCCGGAAAACCTTGGCCGGGCAATTGACGGTGAAACCGGCACCCATTTTGTGCCGGCATAGGTTCGGAGGTATTCAACATAGTACCATCTGTCGAAACTTTTCTGTGTCCCCTATGCTCTCTACATTAGCATGTTTGAGCACATGCAGAAATAACCGATATTTTTAATTACTTTGGTAGATCAGACAATGAAAATAAAACATATTCTAGAATCCCAGCAATTCACGCGGCCATTGTTGAATGAAATTTTCTATGTTGCAAATCAGATGGATCGAATGTTAATCAGAGGCGGCACTCAGGATTACAATAATAAAATAATGGCGACATTGTTTTACGAGCCGTCTACGCGGACCCGTTTTTCATTCGAAGCCGCGATGCATCGACTCGGCGGAAGAGTTATTTCTACGGAAAATGCCAAAGATTTTTCCTCCGGTTCAATCGGAGAAAGTCTTGAAGATACAATCAATGTCTTGAACAATTACACCGATGTTATTGTATTACGTCACAATGAAATTGACGGTTCCAAGCGTGCCGCAAAGGTGTCGCAGGTTCCGATAATCAATGCCGGGGACGGGAAAGGCGGACAACATCCGACGCAGGCTCTCCTGGACTTATATACAATGTATAAAGAACGCGGCTCAATCGAAGGTCTGAAAATCGCATTTGTCGGTGATCTTGCCCATGGAAGAACAGTGCGTTCATTGTCATATTTACTCGGTAAGTACGAACGGGTGAAGTTGTATTTTATTGCGCCACCGGTTATTCAAATGCGGGAAGATATACTTGAATATCTCGATTATCGCGATATATGGTACGATACCCTGGATGATTTACATTCAGTCATCTCCGAGGTGGATGTTGTGTATCAAACCCGGATTGAGAAAGAGCGATTAGGAGAAAAAGTCGGGGAGTATGAAAAATTCGTAAAAGAATATTATATTGATCAGAACGTCCTGGAAAGGATGTCCAAAGATGCGATTATAATGCATCCTCTGCCCCGGATGAAAGAAATATCACCCGTCGTTGATAACGATCCGCGTGCCGCATATTTCAGACAGTCACGGAATGGCATTCTGATACGCATGGCATTACTTTCGATGCTATTCGAGTAAAGTGATAAAAAAAAATCGATTGACTGTATTACCGGTTTTTAATTCGAGATTTTTTAAAAAAAATATAAGCGAGGCTCGTATGTTAGATTATTGTTTATCGGAACACCATACTATGATTAAAGAGCTGGCGAGGTCAGTAGCTGAAAATAAAATTAAACCGCACACCAGAGAATGGGATGAAAAAGAGGAATATCCAAGACCGGCAATTGAGGCGTTGGCCCAATCGGATCTGTTTGCCATATGGATCCCTGAAAAATATAGCGGTCTTGGTGGCGGGGTTTACGACCTATGCCTGGCCGTGGAAGAAATTGCCAGAATAGACGGTGGTGTTGCCACAGCATACGCTGCAACCTTCCTGGGGATGGCACCGATACTGGTCAGCGGAACCGAAGAACAAAAAGAAAAATATCTGACGCAGATTGCAACAGGAAAAGCACAGGCAGCATTTGGACTGACTGAACCCGGTGCAGGTTCGGATGCTTCAAAATTAAGAACAACTGCCGTTAAGGACGGTGATTATTATATCTTAAACGGATTAAAGCATTTTATTACCAATGGCGGAGAAGCCAGTATAAATGTTATTATGGCTGTTACCGACAAATCAAAAGGAGCAAGGGGGATATCAGGTTTTATCGTCGATAAAGATGCTCCGGGGTTTTCCGTCGGCAAAAAGGAAGAAAAACTCGGTATCAGATGTTCTACGACCAGTGAATTAATCTTTGAGGATGTCAGAGTGCATAAAGATGATTTGCTGGGTGGCAAAGAAGGAATTGGATTTATTTCTACTATGAGAACGTTCGATTATACCCGCCCTGGTGTAGGTGCTCAGGCAGTTGGTATTGCTCAGGGTGCTATGGAGTTAGCAATTAAATATACTCACTCAAGAGTGCAGTTCGATCAAAAAATAACATCGTTTCAGGGCATCCAATGGATGATTGCTGATATGGGCTCTAAAATAGAAGCAGCAAGAGCTCTGGTGTATGCCGCCGCAAAAGCTGCCGACAGTGGTAAGGGAAATATCGGAGGTGCGTCTGCAGCCGCAAAATTAATTGCATCCGACGTCGCAATGGAGGTTACGACCAATGCCCTCCAATTGTTCGGCGGGTACGGATATATGAGAGAATATCCCATAGAAAAGTTTATGAGAGATGCAAAAATAACGCAGATTTACGAGGGGACTAACCAGATACAAAAAAGTATCCTGGCCAATCACCTTATAAAAATGTACTCGAAATAAAATCATGGGTCTCAACGGGCACGAACTAAATATTCTGTGTATATCTGAACGGATCGCAATGTATGTTATTGAAGAATAAAGTGGGTATCATACTGGGTGTTGCTAATGCAGATTCAATTGCATGGGGATGTGCAACACATGCTCATCAAGAAGGAGCAAAAATTATATTATCTTATTTAGATAATAGAATTAAACCCAGGATTGAGCCGCTAGCCCAAACGATACACGCAGATGTCCGGGAGCTTGACGTAACGAGTGAAAAATCTGTTAAAGATTTTTTCGAATACGTAAAAGTAGAGTATGGAAAAGTAGATTTTATCATACACTCTATAGCTTTTGCCAATAAAGAGGAGCTAAGAGGAAAATATGTCAATACCTCACGGGATGGCTTTACACTGGCCCTGCAAATCTCTGCTTTTTCGCTTGTCGAAATAGCCAGGTATGCTGCCGAGGTAATGATAACCGGAGGGTCTATAACAACTATGTCATACATGGGCTCGGAAAAGGTCGTTGAATCCTATAATGTCATGGGGGTTGCAAAAGCAGCGCTGGAAGCCAGTGTAAGGTATCTGGCAAAAGACCTTGGCCCGCAAAATATCAGAGTGAATGCAATATCGGCCGGTCCTATCAATACATTGGCTGCAAGAGGTATAGGAGGATTTTCGAAAGTATTGCACATAGTGAAAGATAAGGCACCTCTCAGAAGAAATATCACCATTGACGACGTGGGAAAAACTGCTTGTTTTCTGGCTTCTGATTACTCATCAGGCATAACCGGTGAAGTTATTCACGTCGATGCAGGATTTAATATAATAGGAGTATAGGCGTATACATCATCCGTCGATCGGTCGGCGGTTACATAGTGTTTGATAAATCAATTAAAATGACTATTTTCATCATACAAGCTCATTGGTGGTCCATTTTTTAGTTATGAGAGTAAAATCAATTAGGAGGTTTATGTGAGCAGTACCATGCATTGTAAAAATACTGATTGGGCCCTTATTTTAGGTGCCTCGAGTGGATTTGGAGCGGCAACGGCAAAAGAGCTCGCAAAGTGCGGTATGAATATTGTCGGTATCCATTTAGACCGGGCATTAACTATGCCGCAGGTAGAAGGAATTAAAAAAGAAATAACCGATGCGGGTGTGCGCGCACTTTTCTTTAATACGAATGCGTCGGATGAAATTAAACGAAACGCAGTGCTGGATGAACTCATGGAAGAGTTCGAAAAGGACAAAGAATCGAACCTGAAGATTATATTCCACTCGCTTGCGTTCGGGAGTTTGAAACCGTTCATATCGGACGACCATAATGAGATGATTACGCAGCGGCAGGTTGAACTGACAATGGATGTGATGGCAACGTCGTTGATTTATTGGGTGCAAGGTGCATTTACCCGGGGTCTGATGAAAAGGGGAGGCCGTGTTTTCGGAATGACCAGCTCAGGCGGACATTCCGTTCTCATGAATTACGGTGCTGTGTCAGCGGCCAAGGCAGCCCTCGAATCGATTATCCGGCAACTTGCAATGGAGCTTGGACCCTACGGCATTACGGCCAATGCTATCCTTGCGGGTGTTACAGATACGCCGGCGTTGCGCAAAATACCCGGAGCGCTCAAAATGATTGAAGTCGCAAAAGCTACAAATCCTCAAATGAGAACAACTACCCCCGAGGATGTCGCTAAAGCAGTCGCACTTCTATCTCACAATAGTGCCGATTTTATATCCGGGAATGTGATCGGTGTGGACGGGGGCGAGGATATTGTCAATTATATCGGTCAAAAGAACGTAAAGGAGCTTGAATAAAAGCAATTTTGTTTTTATATTGAAGTTTTAGAAAAAACATAATTTAATAGGACAGGTAGCTCAGTTGGTAGAGCAATGGACTGAAAATCCATGTGTCGGCGGTTCAATTCCGCCCCTGTCCACGGTAGCGGACGTGAAATAACAGACCAAATATTGGTGCAGCAAAAGGCAATACTCTTTTGCGGCGGAATCACCGCAGGTCATTCCGCCCCTGTCCACGGTAGCGGACGTGAAATAACAGACCAAATATTGGTGCAGCAAAAGGCAATACTCTTTTGCGGCGGAATCACCGCAGGTCATTCCGCCCCTGTCCACAGCGAACAACAGGTAAATAAGCACCGGCTTATAAACTAAATCAAATCACACCCCGTCGTGGTGAAATCGCTTCAGATATTCCGCACATACATACTTAAAGTGCAATAGCTTATCCTGTGTCGGAAAACGCTGAACTTTTAGACCGCTTCCGCGGGATTCGAATCCTGTGAAAGGAAGTATTCCGATACGTATAATGCAGGGAAAGGGACAGGATGCTGGTGTGTGTATGATAATAACGAAAACAGATTGAGATTTTTTACACATTGAAGAACCCGCTTTCACAATCGAATCTCTCAAGACTATGCATTCATACTGCTACAACGAAACCGCTTCCCATTGAAGAAGCGGTAAAAATCTATTCCGAACATGGTATCCGGGCAATGACAGTCTGGCGGGATGCTCTCCGGGGTAAAAATGTAAACGAAGTTAAAAA
>SLQE01000020.1 GCA_007131635.1 Bacteroidota bacterium
AAAAGATATATTTTATATCCGACTGTCATTTCGGATTACAGGACAGACAGAAAGAGCGTGAAAAAGAATCTCAATTGTTTTCATTTTTAGATGAAATTCAGGGCGATGCGGGTGCGCTATACATTCTGGGGGATTTATTTGATTATTGGTTCGAATACAAGCATGTCATGCCGAAGGGATTTCATCGAATTTTAACCCGATTGGAGCAATTGACGGATAATAATATACCGGTGCATCTTATCGTGGGAAATCACGATTTCTGGGTTGGAAAAAAATTTACTGAAGAGACGGGAGTACACATTTATTACGATCCGCTTTCCGTTACTTTAAACGGAAAGAAATTTTTCCTGCACCACGGTGATGGTCTGAACGAAGGTGATAAAGGATACAAAATCCTCCGGTCTGTTTTACGAAATAAAATTAATATATTTCTTTATCGTCTCATTCATCCGGATCTGGGCATCAGTCTGGCGAAAAAATCATCAAGAACAAGCCGGAATAATCATTCAGCAAACGGACTCTCGGCGGAACAATCCTCCCTGCGCTCATTTGCAACCAAACAATTGTCCAATGGATATGATTACGTGATTATGGGACACCACCACACTCCGGAACAATTAAGCATCGGTAACCGTCAATATATTAATCTTGGTGACTGGATAACCCATTATTCATACGCGGTTTTCGACGGACACGAACTGAAACTGCTTAAGTGGATTTTATCAAAGGAGATGCCGGCATAAATGAACAACAAGTACAGTTCGGAAAACATGGATCGGTACTTTAACGATCCCGAATATAGAAAAAGTTTTTCCGGTGAAAAAAAACCACAAAAACGAAGAGTGAACAAAAACTACTGGATTATATTACTCATCACGGGTATCATTCTGGGTGGCGGTGGATTACTCTTTATGATCCACCTTTTTTCGGGACTTCCGTCTCTTGAACAACTGGAAAATCCAAAACCGGAACTGGCGACCAACGTCTATTCAATCGACGGTGTGGTTCTCGACCGTTACTTTATCATCAACCGAAGCCGCGTGACACTTGACGAGGTCCCGGATCACCTTATACAGGCGTTGCTTTTGATGGAAGACAGGAAATTCTACCGGCATTGGGGAATCGATGTCGATAGAGTTATCAAGCAAACAGTCAAGAATGTAATCGACATGCGTGTCCGGGGCGGATACAGTACTCTGTCACAACAGGTTGCACGTAATCTCTATCTGACCCAGGAATTTACAATAGCCAGAAAACTTCGTGAAGCAATCACCGCGGTGCAGATTGAACGTACATATACCAAAGATGAAATACTTGAGATGTATCTCAATATTGTGTTTTTCGGCCGAGGAACTTTCGGTATCGCGTCTGCGGCACAAATGTATTACGGAAAAATTCCCGCTGACCTGACGTTGTCGGAATCGGCCTTACTAATCGGATTACTTCCCGGACCCGCGCTTTACGATCCGTTTAACCATCCCGAGCGGGCAAAAAACAGACGCAATCTTGTTCTGTCAATAATGTATGACCAGGGTGCTATCAGTGAAGAAGTGTATCATCAGACACGAAATGAGGAAATCTTCCTCAGGGAAAGAGATATTCACGCGGTAACGGGGATTGCACCTCATTTTGTGGAATATGTGCGACGGCAATTATCCCGTCTGTCAGAGCAATATGGTTTCGATCTTTACCGCGACGGACTGCACGTCTATACAACACTCGACAGCAGAATGCAGCAACATGCAAACCGTGCCGTTGAAGAACACCTCGAGCAATATCAGGCAAATTTTACCAGACGATGGAACTGGAATACACGTAAAAATCGTGAAATATTACAAATTGCACTTAACCAAAGTATACGTGATCACGATGATTTCCGAAGAGCGACTACAGCCGAATCACGCGACAGTATTCGTACTGCACTTATGAACGACACCACATTTGTGAACGATGTCAAGAAACGAAGTACAAAAATCGAAACCGGATTTGTTGCTATAGACCCGAAAAGCGGACACATATTATCGATGATCGGAGGTTCAGATTTCCGAACATTCAGGTACGGACTTAATCGTGCCGTACAAATTCAACGCCAATCCGGTTCTGCATTCAAACCTTTTGTTTTTACCGTTGCAATTGATAACGGATATGCACCGTCCTATGAACTATTAAATCAACCGGTCGTGATGCAAGTCGCCGGTAATCAACAGTGGCGACCCACAAACGCCGACGGGACATTCGGCGGACGAAATACAATGCGTGAAGGACTGGCGCGTTCCATTAACCTCATTGCCGTGCGTGCCATATTGGAAATAGCACCTGTGTCGGAAGTCATTCAGTACTCAAGACGAATGGGAATCACCTCCACTATACCTCCCTACCCGTCGATTTCTCTCGGTACGTCAGAGCTATCACCGTTAGAAATAACATCTGCATATGGTGTCTTTGCCAATGAGGGAATACATGTCGAGCCCATTTCGATTTTACGCATCGAAGATAAGGACGGAAACCTTATAGCAGACTTTTCACCGAATCGGCGTGAGGTTCTTAGCCGTGAAACGGCCTACTTAATGACGGATATGTTAGTAGACGTTATCGACGGCGGTACCGGTATTGCTGTCAGAAATTTCTTTAATTATCCCGCTGCCGGTAAAACGGGAACAACACAAGATTTTGCCGACGCCTGGTTTGTGGGTTACACGCCACAAATAACTGCGGGTGTCTGGGTGGGTTTCGATGACCGCCGGGTAACATTCCACGATTGGTCTGACGGGCAGGGATCACGAGCTGCAATGCCGATATGGGCACGATATATGAAATATGTCTATGAGGACAGAACCATCGGGCTGCCGGTAGAATACTTTAACAGACCCGACGATATCATTGAAACGGTCATTTGTAATGATACGAAAATGATAGCTACGGAATTCTGCCCGAGCAGAACCAGCGAGCTTTTCAACGGCAGATGGATGCCGGACTCCTGCGATACTCATACGTCGTTTAGACGGGATGAAGACCGACGACGCGGTGCAACAAGTTATTAATTTTGATTTTATTGAAGCGTTTCGTATATTTTTTTGTTCGAAGCCCAGATGGCGGAACTGGTAGACGCGCTAGCTTCAGGAGCTAGTGTTCGCAAGGACGTGGGGGTTCAAATCCCCCTCTGGGCACGTAATCTTTCCGGAAACTATGGAGCACTATCAACATCATGCGTAACACAAGTCGGATAGCCAGACATCGGTTCTATAATTTATTTCAAAATCTAAAAATGAGTCCGCTGCGAACGATCGATGATCTTCCGCGTGTACCGCCATTACCGGGCGCGTTCATTTTTTGGATCGATGAAGCTCCTCCGCGATGTTTGTTTGTCGGTATCGCCTCACCGAAACTCGAAGACGGATTATTGGAAAGATTACAATCTCTTCTCGAATCAAAAAATACAAAGAGTGAATTACATACCTCTCTGGCAAGGGACGTAAAACTCGGACGTCAATATAAATTTGATCTTAAAAAACCGGTGAACCGCGATCGCTTTCTGCAGGATCACGTTTATTTTCAATACCTGCCCATACAGGATATGAAAGAAGATGAATTAAAATCATTTGAAGAGTTCCTGGAAGAATCTTCCGAATTAAATCCCCGCTATTTACTCAATAGCGTTTCTCCTTCTGAAAAAGGAAAACAATAAAGTCCGGACGGAAGTCAGCATTTCTCTGATTTTCATAAAAGCATTTGTGATTCATACACCTTTATGTTCTATCATTTCCCTTGTAAGAGATACAACATACTGTTTTATTTAGAATTTCGTATATTACCATACAAGCTTTGTTTCACTTTTCCGGAGTATCTGCCATGAGAAATCTTTGTTTTATATTCACTCTTTTACTGATGTCCTTTCCTGTTCAAACGCTTCACGCTGAAGAACCTGCGACCATTGAAGTTCAGCGCTATCTTGTTGCCGGACCGGTCGAAGTACCCTTCCCGGTGCTCAATGTCGGGGAACGGCATGTTGTTACATTACATGATCTGCTTGCATATGACTATATCCCGATAAAAAAAATAACACCTCAAAGAGATAAAAATTTAGAGTGGCGTTCCGACAAGGATCCGGTATGGGAGCAGGTTATTGCCGGAGAAAACGGACTACGATTATCGGCCGAAGGCGCTAACCCGAATGTGTATTATGCCGCAGTTTACCTCGAAGCAAACCGATGGATGAAAGCAGACATTAAGACTAAAAGTTGCCATTTGTTCGAACTATATTTGAACGGTGAACGTATTAAGTCAAAAACCGACAGCAATAAACCGGACGAAGCATCGGATAGCTGCTCACCCGGTTCGGTCACACATACACTGACGCTGAAAAACGGGAAACACACGTTGCTCGTGAAAGGTATGAACGACCCTGATAACAGCGCGGTATGGAATATCCGCAGTACAGTGACGATAAACGAACCATACGCAACCGATGATCTTGATATTACACTCTCTCCCGAGCGATACATCGATATAACAAATGTACTGGATGATCCGCGCGTCGGTTCGGTACATATTACGCGTAACGGGGAACTTGCAGCGGTACAAACCGGCACACCTGTGGGCACGGCACCTCACCGGGAGACTTGGATAAAAGTATTCAATACCCGGGATGGTTCTCTCGTCAATACCTTTCGGGGCGATCTCTCAATCGGCAATTTTAGCTGGGCACCCGACAATACGCATTTCTCGTATGTCCAGCGTAAAGCCGGTAAAGCAACTCTTTGGGTGGTCAGAATCGATAACGGGAAAAAATATGCAATTCTGGAAGACATAGAAAGATTCGGCTCGTACACATGGTCTCCGACCGGAGATTATATCATTTTCAGTGTCACCCGGCAGGACGATGAGGACAAGAGTTTTATGCGACGAATTACGAAACCGGTTGAACGATGGCCCTGGTGGTCACAGCGCAGTTTTCTGCACATCGTTCATGTACCTACCGGAACAAGACGACAACTTACGGCGGGTGAATTGTCGACCGGTCTTAATGCAATCAGTCCGGACGGGAAGCAACTTCTTATATCCCGCACAAAACACGATTTTTCGCGCAGACCGTATTCTTTCACAGAACTTTTAGCGCTGGATATCGAAACAATGGCACTTGATACAATTCACATCGGTGGATGGTCGGCAAATGCACAATGGTCACCCGACGGGAAGAAAATTCTCATTACGGCAGGTCCGTCTTTCTTCGGTGATGTCGGAGTAAATATTCCAGAGGATATGATCCCGAATGAATACGATACACAGGCATATATCTACGATACCGCTACCGGGTCTGTTGAAGCAATCAGCCGCGATTTTAATCCGTCCATTTCCTCTGCACAGTGGAGTTCAGCAGAAAATGCTATCTATTTTACCACAACCGATAAATCATACAGTAGCGTTTATCGCTATGATCTTAGAACGAAACGTTATGATAAAATTGAACTCGGAGTCGAGATAGTTCAAAGTTTAGATCTCGCTCACAACCGGCCGGTAGCCGTTTATACGGGAGAGAGCGCAGCCGAACCTCCGCGATTCTATTTTATCGATTTAAACCGCGGACAGATCACTGCTTTGTACGATCCAAACGAGGAAACGTATACACACATCAGAACGGGTAAAGTTACAGAGTGGTCATTTGTGAATGAGCGAGGTAGCGAAATAGACGGTATGATATACTATCCACCGGATTTTGATCCGGATAAAAAATATCCGCTTATTGTTTATTATTACGGAGGTACAACCCCGGTAACCAGAGCATTTGAAGGCCGATATCCGAAGAATAAATGGGCGGCTCACGGTTACATTGTGTATGTACTTCAACCCAGCGGTGCAATAGGATACGGCCAGGAGTTTTCGGCATTACACGTCAACGATTGGGGGATAATCGTTGCCGATGAAATTATCGAAGGGACGAAAAAATTCATTGATGCCCATCATTATATCGATCCCGAACGTATCGCCGGGATCGGAGCATCGTACGGTGGTTTTATGAGCATGCTCCTTGTTACGAGGACGGATATGTTCACAACTGCGATAGCGCATGCCGGTATTAGCTCCATCTCGAGTTATTGGGGAGAAGGCTATTGGGGGTTCTCATACAGTGCTGTTGCGACCGCGAATAGTTTTCCCTGGAACCGTCAGGATATTTATGTGGATCAGAGTCCCTTATTCAGCGCCGATAAGGTCAATACGCCGATTCTTTTGCTGACAGGCGATTCGGATACGAACGTACCCCCCGGTGAAAGTACACAGTTCTTCTTAGCCCTGAAATTATTGGGTAAAGATGTTGAATATATTCAGGTTGAAGGACAAGATCACCATATTCTTGACTATGAAAAGCGAATTCTCTGGGGAGACACAATTATTGCCTGGTTCGATAAATATCTTAAAGATCAACCGGAGTGGTGGAAAGAAATGTATGGGGATAACTAAATAATTAATTAAAATCGAAAACCGGAGGCCCTATGAAATATTTAGCATTATTTTTCATTCCCTTTTTACTACTATCATGTACATCAAAAGAATCGACAGAAGTTATTGATATACAAGAAGCTTTTTGGTCTAACTTAAAGCAGCATTGCAATATGGCTTTCCCGGGTGCTTTGGTTAAAGAACCGGATGGCGACGAAATGCTGACCGGTACGGAGCTTCTCATAGCACATTTCAGGGAGTGCGGTGAAGATACAATAAAAGTACCTTTCCATATTGAAATTGAGGGCACAGAGGATTGGGACAGGTCACGAACCTGGTTGTTCATTAAGCATGACGACCGTCTGGAACTGCGTCACGATCACAGGAAACCCGACGGAAGCGAGGACGAGAACAACTGGTACGGCGGTTTTACCGAAGAAGCCGGCACAGGAAACGTTCAGGAATTTATCTATTACGGTCGGGAAGACCCCGAAGGCAAACGACTTGGATGGCGTATTCAAATTTTCCCGAATGAGCGATATATTTACGGTACAGTACGCGGAGACGAGTATACCTGGCGGGTAGATTTTGACTTAACTGATGAGATAGATGCTCCACCTGCTCCCTGGGGGCATGAGTAATTTATTAACAGGGCGGGATGTTATTCGATCCCGCCCTGTTATCTAATATTTTGAAACATTCTCTACCATCTCCCCTGTCACGAGAAAGATGATCCGCTCGCATATATTTGTGACACGGTCCGCAATTCTTTCTAAATTGTGAGATGCCCATATCAGGTACGTTGCGCGGGTTATCGTTCTGGGATCTTCAATCATTATGGTCAGCAGTTCGCGATAAACCTGATTATATAGTTCATCGACCTGATCATCCTGATCGCATATAAGCCGTGC
>SLQE01000259.1 GCA_007131635.1 Bacteroidota bacterium
AGGGATGATAGCGAAGGTCTCTGCGTCATCGATAACAGTATTTTATAAATATTCTTCTCCCGCAGGGACACCTTGGATGGTGCTCTTAGTGGTTATACTGTTATCGATTTCATACACTTTACAATATATCTGTGGGACTCTACATCTGTGGGAGTAATCTTTTAACAACAATAAAAACCGGAGTAGATCATCATGCAAAAACTCGTGGAATGCGTACCGAACTTTTCGGAAGGCAGAGATACATCGGTCATTCAGGAAATTACTGAGAGCATAAAATCTGTCCCGGAGGTTACATTGCTGAATGTCGATCCGGGCGAATCGACGAACCGGACGGTGGTTACTTTCGTCGGTTCACCGGAGGGAGTCGTGGAGGCGGCATTTCAGGCAGCGAAAACAGCCTATGAACTTATCGATATGAGTAAGCATCGCGGAGAACATCCGCGTATCGGTGCGGTGGATGTGGTGCCTTTCGTTCCCGTTGCCGGTGTGACGATGGAAGAATGCGTTGAGCTATCGAAACAATTCGGAAAACGCGTCGGCGGGGAACTCGGCGTTCCCGTGTACCTGTACGAAGAGGCGTCTGCAAATCCCGATCGGAAAGCAATGCGGCAGATCCGATCCGGAGAATACGAAGGTTTAAAAGATAAAATTAATAAGGCGGAATGGAAACCCGATTTCGGTCCGCAGCAATTCGTCGCCAAATCCGGCGCAACCGTAACGGGTGCCCGCTTTTTCCTTATTGCTTACAACGTGAACGTACTCGGAACAAAAAATCAGGCACACAGACTTGCATTGAATGTCCGTGAGCAGGGTCGAACCGTTACCAAACCCGACGGTACGAAAGTACAGGAACCGGGCCGGCTTAAGGCGCTGAAGGGTATCGGCTGGTACCTTGACGAGTTCAACATCGCGCAGGTGTCGATGAATCTCGATAATTACAAAATAACTCCTCTGCATCTGGTATTTGAAGAGATCAAAAAAGACGCAGCCGCACTCCGGGTCGGCATTGCCGGGAGTGAAATTGTCGGACTGGTACCTCTCGAAGCGATACTCATGGCAGCAGACTATTATATTAAAAAAGAGAAACTTTTCGTTATCGATGAGAAAGCCAAAGTACGGCTTGCCATAGACCGGCTCGGACTCTCTTCCATCCATCCTTTCAAGCCCGAGGAAAAAATTATCGAATACATGATCGACCGGAATAGCGACGGTCCGTTGATAAAAATGACCGTCCGTGAATTCGTTGAAGAAGTCGGTGCACGTTCATCCGCACCGGGAGGCGGATCGGTTTCGGCACTCATCGGTTCGTTAGGCGCTGCGCTCGGTGCAATGGTAGGATGGCTGACCTACGGCCGGCGGAAATACGAACATCTCGACGACCGGATGCGTACGGTTATCCCTCCCCTCGTCAAAATACAGGAAGAACTCCTGAAGGCAATAGACCGGGACACCGATGCGTTCAACGATTATATGGAAGCACTCGGCCTGCCGAAGAAAACCGCCGAAGAAAGAGAATTACGCGCGCAGGCAATGCAGGAAGGATTGAAAAAAGCAACGCTCGTTCCCCTGCACACGATGGAGCTTATAGATGGTGTATGGGATCCGATCATGGAAGTTGCCCGATTGGGTCAGTACTCGTCGCGATCAGACGTCGAGGTCGGGGCAAAAGCGCTTGAGGCAGGGGCATTCGGCGCATACAGGAATGTGATGATCAATCTCGCGGACATCAAGGATGAAACATTTAAAAAAGAT
The DNA here is from genome assembly GCA_007131635.1 of Bacteroidota bacterium. Classification (GTDB taxonomy): domain Bacteria; phylum Bacteroidota; class Ignavibacteria; order T3Sed10-11; family T3Sed10-11; genus T3Sed10-11. The sequence goes on from SLQE01000259.1 coordinate 1,753, forward strand.
CTGACTGAAAAAGCCGGATCGCTTCTCGAACGTACGGAAAATAAACTGAAGGAATTAACAACGATTGTGAATGAACGGACGGGCGATGTATAGAGATATTTAAAGTCTCCAGAAGCCTTTGGAGAAAATTATCATAATCGTAAACAACTCCAGCCGTCCCATGATCATGCAGATCGTCAGCGTCATCTTTGCAATATCGTGCAGATGCGCATAATTGCCGGCCGGACCGACCGACCCCAATCCCGGACCCACATTCCCCATCGCCGACGCCGCGGCACCGAGTGAACTCATAAAATCCAGACCGGTCGCCGAAAGTATCAACGTTCCGAGTATAAATACCGATGTAAAGATAAACACGAAAGCCATAATCTCGTTAATAGCACCTTGCGTTACTTTTTGCTTATTGAGCGCTAAGGGGATAACCGCTCTGGGATGAACCACCCGCTTTAATTCATACGAGGTATTCTTGATAAAAAGTACTATTCTCATAATCTTTATGCCTCCGGCCGTTGACCCCGACATCCCCCCGAAAAACATAAATATTAGAAGTAAGAACTGTACTGCCGGTGCCCAGAGCTCATAATCGTATGACCCGTATCCGGTCGTGGTGATGATTGAGACCACCTGGAACGCGGAATGCTTCAATGCTACCCAGACGGAATCGAATGTGGTATACATCGTGCTGATCGTGACAAAGATAATCGCACCGGCTGTAATGCCGGCATACCACCGAAACTCGGTACTCTGCAAAATCGGACTATAATCGCCTTTCATCAATCTGTAATGCAGAACAAAGTTTGCGCCCGCAAGAAACATGAAGATGGTTGCCACGATTGTAATATAACTTGATGCAAAGCCGCCAATAGAAGCATTCCGCGTTGAATACCCGCCTGTCGCCATTGTCGTCAGGGCATGGCACACGGATTCAAACCACGTCATACCTCCGGCAAAATAGAGGATTCCGACGGCAGCGGTTAATACGACGTATACTTTCCAGAGTGTCATTGCGGTATCGCGCACTCTCGGTTTCACCTTATCGATGGTGGGTCCGGGTACCTCGGCTTTCATGAGCTGCATCCCTCCTACCCCCAATAACGGCAATAAAGCAATTGAGAGAACAATGAACCCCATCCCTCCGATCCACTGGATCAAACTTCGCCAGAGGAGTAAATCGTGCGGCAGGACTTCTATATCTTCGAGAATCGTCGACCCGGTGGTGGTAAATCCCGAGGCCGACTCAAACCAGGCATCGACTACCCGCGGTATTTCTCCGCTCAACCAGAACGGTAACGCTCCGAACAACGACATGAGGATCCACCCGAGCGACACGATAAAAAATCCATCGCGCACATTCAATTCGATACCGGGATCGAAAAATAATTTCCCGATAAGGAATCCCGCAACGATAGAAATGGAGGCGGACAGCAGTAACATAAGAAGTTCACCCTCGCCGTAGAAAAGTGCAACGAATGCGGGGAAAAGCATGGCACATCCCATAAACATGATCAGATAACCGATAACTCCTATTGAACAACGAAAGTGCATAGGTTATTTCTTCCAAAATGTTGGCGAGAGTATGAGGAGCAAAGTAAAAAATTCAAGCCGTCCGAGAACCATACAAAATGCAAGCACCCATTTTCCGGCCACCGGGATATGACCGTACTCGCTCGAGATACCGTCTCCCGCAAAACCAAGGCCGATATTGCCGAGCATCGCGGCAACGGCACCGAACGCATCATACATGGTAAGTCCGAGGAGCATCATGATAAAAGATGCCGCAACAAATGAAGCAAGGTATACCATAAAAAAGGCAAATATTCTGCCGATGACATCCGGCGGGAGTGCACGTTTATTTACACGTACGGGAATTACCGCCCGCGGATGCACCAGACGCTTAAGCTCGGCGAAGCTGGCTTTGAATAAAACCAGCACCCGTATACTTTTCATCGCCCCGCTTGTGGAGCCGGCACACGCGCCGGTAAACATCAGCATAAAAAACACAAACACCATCATCGATCCCCACGCACTGAAGTCCGAATTTACAAACGCGGAAGTGGTGGCTATCGACACGACATGAAAAACCGAATCGGAGATCATGGTCCCTGTTATACCGGTTCCCGTCACCGACCGGTACAGTACAACGATGATACTGACCAGTAGCAGCATACCGAAATAAAACCGTATCTCGCTGCCGGTCCATAAGAGCGATACTTCCCCGCGCAAAATACGATATTGTACCGCTATATTCATGCCGGCGATGATCATGAAGAGGGTAACAACTATATTCATGTACTCGGAATTATAGTACGCCAGTCCGGCATCACGGGTCGAGCATCCTCCGGTTCCCATGGTACCGAATGTATGGCAGAGCGAGTCGAAAAGATTCATTCCTCCGAGGACAAGGAGAAGTGTCAATACGCCGCTAATAACAGCGTAGACCGTCCATAATAACGCTGCTGTTTGTTTTATACGCGGACTAAGCTTATCCGGTGTGGGGCCCGGGACTTCGGCGTGATACATTTGCATACCGCCTATACCGAGCATCGGTAGAATGGCAAGGGAAAGTACTATCATACCCATACCGCCGATCCAGTGGGCAATGCTGCGCCAGAACAGCAATCCGTGGGGAAGCGCCTCGATGCTGTCAAGCGTTGTCGCACTGGTGGTGGTAAATCCGGATATCATCTCGAAGAACGCATCGGTAAAATTATCGATAACCCCGACTAACAGGAACGGGATAGCACCTATTGTCGCGAGTATGATCCAGCCGATTGCCACGACGAACACGCCTTCACGGAGTTTCATATCGTGACGATGTTTTCGGAAGGTGCTATAGAGGAGGGTTCCCGCCAGAAACGACCCTGCGGCGGTTGATCCGAGAGCATACGCGTCACCGGATTTATAATACAGCGAGAACGGAATACCAAGCGACATTGCAACACCGCAAAATATCAAAAGGAATCCGATGACAGCGCCGATTGCCCGAAAATTCATTTAGCTTAGCCGGTTCTGGTTTCGAAGAATTGATTTCATAACTGCATTATCGTGCGCCGAAGAATTTTTCCACATCTCTTATTGCCCGCGGCAATGTAAAGACAACAACGGTATCGTCAGGTGATATCCGGGATTCTCCCGTCGGTATGCTAACGCTGCCGTTGTGCGTCACACAGCCGATCAGAGCACCGTCGGGAAAATGTAATTCGGAGAGCTTTTTCCTGGTAACCGGTGATTTATCCTGTACCACCATTTCGATAACCTCCGCATCAACCCCGTGCAACGTTGCTACCGAAATAACAAGTCCTTTTCTGATAAACTTTAGAATAAGATTAGCGGCTGAAAGTTTTTTGTTGATTGCCACATCTAGGCCGATCGTGCCCGCAAGCGGTATGTAATCGAGCTTATCGACAAGCGCTATCGTTTTCGCGACGCCGAGATGTTTCGCCATGAGACAGGAAATAATATTCGTCTCTTCGTCATCGGTCACGGCAATGAAAGCATCCATATCCATGATGCCTTCGGTAGCCAGCAGGTCGATATCGGTTCCGTCACCCTCGATGACAAGCGCGTTCGTCAGTTCATCCGCGAGGAATAAGGACTTATCGTGATTCGATTCGATCATCTTAATACGTACGTCTTTTTGCAGGAGCCCCGCGGTAAAGCGGCCGATTTTTCCTCCCCCGAGCACCATAATGTCATCAAATGATTTATCGTGCTTACCGGCAAGACGCAGCACTTCCGCTATATGTTGTGTTAATGTCATCACAAAAACCTGATCTCCGCGCTTAAATACATCATTACCGGTCGGGACGATGGTACGTAAACCCCGGCTTATTGCTACCGCCCGGAATGTTATGTGCTGATGATCCTTCACCAGATCTTTAAGCTTCCGGTTCACGAGCGGACTATTGGCTTCGAGCCGGATACCGAGTAATTGTACTTTTCCGCCGGCGAATTCAAGCACGTCTGTCGCTTCGGACCGTTTGATCAGCCGGACAATCTCCTGAGCCGCGACCAGTTCCGGGTTTAAAACATAGTCGACATGGAATGTATCCGGCCCGAGGACAGTATCATCTTTTGCATATTCCGGGTTACTCAATCGCGCAACGGTTCTCTGTGCACCCATTCGATGAGCCAAGAGGCACGCGATCAGATTCACTTCATCGGATGTCGTTACTGCTATGCAGATATCAGCATTTTCGACACCGACTTTCTTCATACATTGCGGACTCGTTCCGCTCCCTTCGACGGCAAGGACATCGAGTTGCTCGTTTATTTTTGCAATGACTCGGGCATCTTTGTCGACAATAATAATGTCATGATTCTCCTTCGCGAGTACGCGGCCGAGATGCATCCCGACTTCACCGCCGCCGACAATTACAATTTTCACGTTTCTGACTCCGGATTATTTTTCAATCATGAATTACATAGGCAGCCATGAGTAAAGCTGCAGTCTCCGCACGGTAGCGTCGCGTTCCGAGGGTTACGATCTGTCCCCCGCTTTCATCACACAGCTTTATTTCCTGTTCCGAAAATCCGCCTTCAGGACCGGCAAGCAATAAAACCCGCTGACCGGAAATGTTTCCGGCTGTATCTTTCAGTGATGCTGTCCGGGGTGCCGTCTCATGTCCCATGAATATCTTATCATAAACTCCGTCTGCCGTACGCAGCAGGGTTTCAAAATTCTTACCGTCTTCGATGCCCGGCAGAAAGGAACGTCGGCACTGTTTCATTGCGGCAAAAGCAATTTTCTGCAGACGTTCATATCGTATTCTGTGCGGTATAGTTCTTTCGGTATGAACGGGAACAAACCGGGTCACACCGAGTTCCGTACCTTTCTCAACAATCCACTCGATGCGTGAATGATTTTTTAATACGGGCAGCATCAACGTGACCGACACGGCCGGTTCGTTATACCGGTTATATACTTCTTGTATTGTACAGATTGCTTCATCGCGACTTATCTGGTTAATAACACATCCATAAGCCGTTCCCAGTCCATTCACGACCAGAATTTCGTCCCCGGTTTTTTTTCTCATTACCTTCGTGAGGTGGTGAAATTCAAGGCCTCTGATACTGATATCAGATTCGCCGATATTTTCCGGAGATGAAAAGAAAGATTCCATACGAAATCACATGCTAAAACATAACAAAGAGATCCATTATGAATTCTCCCTGTAAAGATTCATTAAAGGCGTACTCGAGCCGCAAGACACCACTATACGGTAAGAGCAGGTGAATACCGGCACCAAACCCTTTTACCGGTTTAAATTCTCTAAAAGAATCGTCACGGAACCATGTTCTTCCCATGTCACCAAACAATGCGAGATTGACGCCGTAACGGAAGACGGAAAATTCCGGTAGCATCGCACTTTTCCATTCGTAGTACGCGGGTCCGAGAAGTCTGAATCGTGCTTCAATGGACGAGAGGAAAAGATTTTCACCCTCGAACACTTCCCGAAAATGTCCTCTCACTTTTTCCTCATATCCTATAAATATATGACTATACCGCGGCAACCGTGTTCCTCCGGCGAAGCTCGCGTGCAACCTGCCGGCAATCGAAAATCTTTCCGATAAGGGAACATACTG
>SLQE01000026.1 GCA_007131635.1 Bacteroidota bacterium
AAAATAAAAGGTGTGCTCGTTGCCCCGATGATGCCTCGCGGGGTGGAAGTGGTGATAGGGGTGACGCAGGATCCTCAATTCGGACCGGTCATCATGTTCGGCGTCGGCGGAGTTATGGTCGAGATTCTAAAAGATGTTGTATTTCACGTACTCCCCATTGGAAGAGTTTCATCGACGAGTATGGTGAACGAGGTCCGTTCGCACGCAATTCTCGAGGGTATCAGAGGTAATCCACCGAGCGATAAAGAAGCGATCGTCGATCTGATTATGCAGGTTTCCGGCTTTGTGGAAGCTTACCCCGATATCATCGATGAAATGGACCTGAACCCGATTATTGTGTACGAACGGGGGTTGACTATCGTTGATGCCAGGATAATGTTGAAGTAATAAAATCTGCAAATCATAATGGTCATAATTAACGCAAAGAACGCAGAGGCCGCAAAGGTCGCAGAGGATTTTTGTTTATGTACTTTTTATTCATAGTGCACTGTGAGCCCTGAAGGGGCGAAATCCAAAACTATCGTAGATGCCGAAAAACCAATAATCAAACCACAAATAAATTCCAAAACTCAATATCCAAATCACAAATAAATTCCAATGACCGAATTTCCAAATAATGATTGTCCATTGTGAATCGGCGTTGGAATTTGGAGATTGAATATTGGATATTATTTGAGATTTGGAGTTTGGTTATTGATCATTCATTACAATTTGTAGTTTATCGACGTGGTGAAAATTCCAAATAATTTGGGTTTTTTAAAAAAGTTTCATTATTTTGCCACATTACCGTCATCAAACATACATACCAGGGGCGAATAGATATGAACAAAAAGGAAATAAAAAGTATAGCGATCAATACCGGCGGCGGGGATGCGCCGGGTTTGAACGCGGTCATTCGTGCGGTGGTTTTATCCTCTTTCAACCGGGGATGGAAATGCTACGGTATACGCGAGGGGTATAACGGAATCCTACAGCCGGATGAATATCCTGACGGAGGTATCGTGGAATTAACGCCCGATTCCGTACGCGGCATTACCCATCTCGGCGGTACAATTCTCGGAACCACGAATCGGGGCAATCCGCTTAATTATCCTCTGAAACAGCCCGATGGTTCTGTGAAGGAGGTTAACCGGATCGATGAGATAATACAAGCTTTCAATGAACGGGGTATCGATGCTCTCATTGCTATCGGCGGAGACGGTTCACTTCATATAGCCCACGAAATATCTCTCCGGGGTTTACGTGTAATCGGGGTACCCAAAACAATCGATAATGATCTTGAGCGGACGGTAATAACATTCGGTTTCGATACTGCCGTCTCCTTTGCATCGAATTGTATCGACCGGCTTCACTCGACGGCTGAAGCACACCGGCGAATAATGGTCGTCGAGGTCATGGGACGCTATGCCGGCTGGATCGCCCTTCACACGGGAGTTTCCGGAACTGCTGATGCAATCCTGATACCGGAAATTCCGTATGATCTCGAAAAAGTAGCTGAAAAAATTATTGAACGGGAGAAGCTCGGTAAGCATTTTTCTATGGTTGTTGTAGCAGAGGGTGCCAAACCCAAAGGCGGAACCGTTTCGGTGCTCGGAGAAAAGGAGGTGGGACGTGCGGAGCGGCTCGGCGGCATCGGTGAACGGGTCGCACGGGAATTGGAAATACTTACCGGTAAAGAAGCGCGGGCCGTTGTGCTCGGTCATCTGCTCCGGGGTGGGTCGCCGACAAATTTCGATCGCGTGTTATCGCTCCGGTTCGGGGCCGCCGCAGTTCGCGGACTCGCAGAGGGACGAAGCGATTGTATGGCGGCGCTTGATCCGCCGTATGTGAAGTTTGTACCGCTCTCACAGGTAGCGAAACGAATGAAACTGGTGCCACTCGACAGCGATATAATACTTACTGCAAGGGAATTGGGTATAACGTTCGGTGAATGATCACCATAGTTAGAGCTTTTCAGCATTTCCGCTCATTCTGCTTTCCTCGGATTTGAATGCCATCCTGTGGCTTTCCATCGATTCGGAAATTGACGAAACGAGGAGAGATGAATCCTGTCTCGATACGGCTTGCACAAAGTCCCGCATCAAACGCCAGTCGCCTCCGCCATGACCGTGATGCTTATATTCTTCAAGTTCAGCGATATCCCTGGCATCCCAAACCGTTGTCTCGCGTGTTAAGAAATCTGTTACCCTCATTGTCCGCATATCACCCACGATATCTCCTCGTGTACCCATTATTCTTGTATGCCGGCCGCCGTACGAGGTAAATGCCTCCATGGAAAATGCTGCTGTAATATTTCCGTCAAACTCAATCGATGTAATATAGTGATCCGGTTGGTCGTTCTCCATATCGTACACACATCGTCCGTAGTTGGTTGTCTTCAGCTCATTCGTAATAAACGCTTCGTGCAAACTCTCATCTTCGGGCAGATCCATAACATATAGCCAGGTTCGATTTGTCAGGTAAATACGTTTTGCGGAGTAAATGCATTCATTCTCAACGGGACAATCTAAACATCTTTTAGCGGCATTGGCTGGTTTGTTCTCTTTTGAAAAGTAACTTAAATCTCCCATAGCAAAAATTCGAGTACAGGGCTTACCGGTAATCCAGTGCAAAATATCCAGATCGTGGCAGGATTTCGCGAGAATAATGGGAGTGCTTTCTTTGGAACTATGCCAGTTCCCTCGTACGAACGAGTGCGACATATGGATATGCTCTATTGCTTCCAGATGCTGCATGCTTACCACGTCACCTATTATACCGCTTTGTACGATGTCCCTCATTTTTATGAAGTAGGGGGCGTAGCGTAAAACGTGACATACCGCGACAATTCTGTTCGTCTTCAGGGCAAGCTGTTCGATGTCTGTACACTCCTGCATAGTCTGGGCGATGGGTTTTTCAAGTAAAACATCATATCCCATTTCCAGAGCCTGCATGCAAGGTCCGTAGTGGAGATGATCGGGAGTACTGATTATGACTGCATCGGCGAATTTCGGACGCTTGAATACGTATTCCCAGGTGTCAAAACGATTAGCATTGTCTATGTTATGCCATTTTGCATATCTGTCATTTCGAAAGGGGATAGGTTCCGCTACCCCGATGATATTGATTTCATCCGGAAACTCCAGAGCATATCTGCCGTAGACGGTACCTCTGGCACCGGCACCGAGAGTTATTGCCGTTATCGGTTTTTTAATGTTCGGGTGCTCAAATCTATCGCTTATTTTTTTGAAAGAAGCGGCTTCGGCGAAATTTCCGGAGAACATATGCGGTGCAATGAATCCCGCGCCCATAGTCAATCCGAATTTTTTTAAAGCATCGCGTCGATTTATATTATCTGAGGTAAGCATTTGTAATTTCCTTCCACTGGTTCGGTACCCGAATGTTCAATCGGAGCGTTTTATATTTTCCGATTGATCATATCGTGAATAATTTTTAATAACTTCTCTGATGTGTAGGGTTTATGTAAAAACGTAATCGATTCCTGCGGTAAGTTGTATCCATTCTGTCTTAAGCCGCTTACGGCTATACATTTTACTTCCGGATCCATCTTCATTAATGCCCGGATTGTAGCCGCTCCGTCCATGTGCGGCATTACCATATCAGTCAAGACCAGAGCGATTTCCCGGCGCCGTGCTGCATATATTGCCACGGCTTCCGTTCCGTCAGCGGCGGTGATCACGGAATATCCATAAGATTCCAGGGTTGTTTTCGTAATGTCGCGGATATTCTTTTCATCGTCTACAACAAGAATGAGTTCACCGTTGCCGGGAATAATTCCGGCCGTATCCGCCTGGGGTACTGCGTCCACGCCTTTTTGTGCGGGAAGATAAATCCTGAATGTCGTACCCTTACCCACTTCGCTGTAAATATTGACAAACCCACCGTGACTTTTTACGATGGTATGGACGGTAGAAAGACCCAGTCCCGTGCCTTTCCCGATTTCTTTGGTCGTGAAAAACGGTTCGAAGATCCGTTCCAGAATCGACGGGGGTATCCCCACCCCCTGATCGGTAACAGTGATACGAACGTAGTGTCCGGGTTTTGCATCCAGGTGCATACGTACATACTGTTCGTCCAGTATAAGATTTTCCGCAATAATTTCGATCTCACCGCCGAGAGGCATTGCGTCCCGTGCATTCACGCAGACATTGATCAATACCTGATGAAGCTGGGTTGCGTCAGCGGAAATCATTGGCAAATCAGCGGGTACGTTTTTACGAAGAGAAATCGATTTCGGGAATGTTTCTTTGATGATTTTTCCGATTTCATCTATGATGTGCCGAATTTGTATCAAGGTGCGCTGTCCCTCGACGCCGCGCGCGAATGAGAGCACTTGCATAATAAGATCCGATCCCCGCTGTGCACTCGATTCAAGCATCGATAGTATTTTCCGACTTTCATCATCCGGAAGTTTATTCCTTATTGAATCTACCGCCAGCAGGATAGGTGCGAATATGTTGTTGAGATCGTGTGCGATTCCTCCGGCGAGTGTTCCGATGCTCTCGAGCCGTTGTGTACGCAGAATCTGTTGTTCAAGATTTTTCTTTTCCGTTATGTCGGTATTGACAACAAGTTTTGCTTTCGGGTCTCCCTTATCATCCCGAATGAGAGACCAATGACTTTCTACAATAATTTCTTTGCCGTCCCTGGTAGTGTGTGTTAACTCTCCTCTCCAGAACCCTTCCTTAATGACTTCACTTTCAGCTTCATCGATACCGATTGTCTCTTTTTTGTAAAGCAGGTTTCGTATGTTTTTCCCGATGGTATCTTCACCTTTCCATCCGTAAATTTTTTCCGCACCTTTATTCCAGTAGAGAATCCGGTCGTTGAAATCATGGACGAAAATCGCATCATGCGTAACATCAAGTAATGCGGCCTGTTCCAGTATTTGCCGCTCTGATTCTTTCCGTTCGGTAATATCGATACCGACGGATTGGAATTCGACGACCTTGCCGTTGTTATCTAAAATAGGTGTATCGATCCATTGATAAAACCGTTGTGTGCCGTCTGCTAGAGTAACTGCGTGCTCGTATGATTCAGTCCGGGGATTGCGGGCCAGATTATCATAGAACGAGACTGTTTCTTCCCGTATAGATTCGGGTAAAAAGGTTACCCATTTTTGTACCGTTGTCTCGTTTTCGATGCCGAATATCCGGCGATACCGCTCATTGGTATAGGTCAGCGTTGTGTCCGGTAACCAGCGGCAGAGAGCAACATCAAGGGCTTCGACGAGTGTCCGATAACGTTCTTTGTTTTGTCGTAATGCAGTTTCTATCTGCTTTTGTCCGGTGATTTCCGTAAAGGTTGTATACACCACGGATTCTCCGTGTTCGGACAAAGGTATCGCGTCGATAAGTATCCAGTTGTAAGATTCTGTTGAAGGATTGAAGACACCCATTGTCACACCATGGACCGGCTCCCCTGTTCTCAGTGCTACCATCGATGGGTGTTGGTCACCCGGAAAAGGTGATCCGTCTTCCGTTATTGCACGCCATCTGGGATCGATAGAAGTCCTTCCCTGCATCTGATCTAAAGATAATCCAAGAATGCGTTCAGCTGCCGGATTCGCTCTGATAATCTTGCCGTCGGCTGACTGATAAACGACTCCCTGTGCCATAGTAGAAAATAGTGTCCTGTACCGTTCTTCACTTTCGCGAATCATTGCTTCGGCTTGCTTGCGCTTGGTGATAACTTCTGTATAGAGTATTATACCACCGATCGAACCATCGGCGTGATACCAGGGACGGCATTCCCAGCGGGTATTGTCGATGGTCCCATCCTCCCGGACAAAGATGTCATCCTCACCTCTGATTATTTCGCCGCCAAGTGCGCGCCGGTGTACGTCTCTCCATTTTTCCGGGATGTCGGGAAACACTTCATAGTGATGCTTGCCTATAATACTTTGTTCTTTTACACGGTAATCATCGAGAAACCGTTTGCTGACAAATATATGCCTTAATTCTTTATCGAGTATTGTAATAGCATTAGGATCGTGATGTATTATGTATTGCATCAGCTCGTGCGACTCTTTTAGTTCTGCCTCGGCCTTTTTGCGATCAGTAATGTCGTTGACAATGCCAACGATAAATTTTATTCCGTCATCTTTTCGTATAGCATCACCGTTTTCTTCTACCCAGCGGACAGAACCATCGGCATGAATTATTCTATAACCGAGATGGAAAGGTTGGCCTGCCTCCAGTGCGTTTTTAATTACCGAAGCGACCATATCCGAATCATCGGGATGAATAATTTCACCAAAATGTATATCACCGTTTAAAAATTGATCCTTTGAATAACCGGTTAATGTTTCTATGTACTTATTAACATAGAGCGCAGTCCAGTTCTCATCATATTTACATAAATAGATATCCGATGGTGCATTTTCCGCTAAAAGTTTAAATCGCTCTTCACTTTCACGGAGAGCTTCCTCGGCCCGTGTGCGGTCGGTTATGTCGCGTATAAAAGCGTAGAAGCGGCCGCCCCCGATCTCAGCGTATTGAACACTGATCTCCACGCGAATGAGTCGTCCGTCTTTGCAGCGATGGTGCCCTTCGAAGCGGTCAAACCCGATTCGTCTGACCTTTTGGATGTTTTCTTGTATCTCCGACGGATCCTGTGACACTTCAATATCTGAGATTCCCATAGTTAGCAGTTCTGCACGGCGGTAACCGGTGATATTGCAATATGCCTCGTTAACCTCAAGAATCCGTCCGCGTGTATCCACTATCCAAAATCCGTCTTGTGTCGTTGCGAGGAGGGCGTGATATTCCTCTTCAGCCTGTTTGCGCTCTGTAATATCCCGGTCAATTCCCCGGTAGCCGGTAAGATTGCCTGATTCATCAAAAAACGGTACACCGCTGGTTTCCATCACCACCTGGCGACCGTTCTTGTGTAGGTTGATGTTCTCGAGGTTGAAAAAAGGTTTGCCTTTTGTTGCATAGGTTTCAAATAATCTTGCAACGGATTTAGCTTCATCCGGCGGCATGAAGTCGAAAGGAGTTTTTCCGATCACTTCTTCCGGCAGGTAACCCAGGAAAGAGGTAACTTTCGGACTGACATAAGTGTATACTCCGTTGCTGTCCACTTCCCAGATCCAATCGCTTGTTGTTTCAACCAACTGACGGAACTTTTCCTGATTATCCGATAACATTTTCTCTGCGAGTTTGCGTTTGGTGATGTTCTCCGAGAAAATGATAATCCCCCCGATCTCACCTGCTTGATTATGCCAGGGAGAAACAATCCATTTTAGCCATTGGACCGAGCCATCCTGTTTATTAATAAATTCTTCCTCGGATGTCTCAGCACT
>SLQE01000476.1 GCA_007131635.1 Bacteroidota bacterium
CTCCCGCTGGCTTCACCCCGGAATGAAAATAACCCGATCGGAATATTCACCATTCCCCCGCCGCTGATACCGTTATTGTATGATTCACCTCGAATGGCAAGCGTGCCGCGTATCCGGTCTGGCATATTCCTGGGGATTTCTTCTCTTATGACATTTATAACTCCTCCCAGTGCATTACTGCCGTACAACATACCGGCAGGACCGCGAATAACCTCAACACGTTCGGCGGTGATCGGTTCGATCGCAACGGCGTGATCAGCCGCGGTTGTCGACAGATCGCCCGTACGCTGTCCGTCTTCGAGTACCAGTACTCTGTCGCCTCCCATTCCTCTGATTACCGGTTGCGTCGCAACGGCACCAAACGATTGTTTCGAAAGACCGGGTAAGTGTTCCAGCGATGCGGGGATTGTTACCTGCATTTTTCTCTGAAAATCCAGCCCGCTGAGTACGCTCGTCGGTTGGTACGTTTCTGAAATTCCTCTCTCTCTTCCTGTTCCTGTCACCACAATTGTCTCGGAAATATAAAATACCGTCGGTGTTAATTCTAATTGAACCACGGTAGTATCGTTTGCTGCGATTTCAATTTCTTTGTCAATAGATACATATCCGATATGCTGAACGCTAAATGTATACTTTCGCGCCGGTATGTTATCGAAATGAAAAGATCCGTCCTCACGAGTAAGCCGATATCGACCGGTATCTTTTATACGCACCGTGGCAAAGAGTATCGGGCCTCCGCTTTCGGCATCACGGACAAATCCGTGGACCGACCCGTATTCTCTTTCTAACAAGGGGTCAAATGCCGGATTATTATCATTGTTATTATTTGCACTGTCCGCAACGGATATACTCCAAACGGAAAATAAAAATATAAAAATATATTTTTTCATGTAGGGACGAGTTCACTCGCTATTTTATAATTTTGCCCCCGGATGTTAATATATTGGGAGAGATCACCCAATTTTATACTTCTGTTAACTCACGGGTAAAAAGTAGTATTACAGATGAACGGGATCTCAGACAGACTGAGGAGGTGAGCGGGGCTCGGATAATTTTAAATAATCAAGATTGGTAAAGAATGTAGTATTTGTGGCCGGGAAAATATCAATAATTTCGACACCGCCAAACTCGGAAAGTATATCATTGGATAGAGTAGTTGTAACTATTCTGGAACAATATGTGCAAAAATGGTTGTGTGACAGATCGGGGTGGTTTTTGTGATCATTGCAGTTATGACCGTCAATATATAAGGTGCCGGCATTATTTTGCAGATGTATGTTTTCATCGTGGTGATGAAAAACATCTCCCATACTCACGCTAAGTAGTATGATTAAAAAAAATGTTGAAATTTGTTGCATAAACCGGGTAACCTTACTTGAACGCAGGTAGAAACAAATAGATTTATTTCAGGCATAACACATCCGGAACCATAATGGTTCCGGATAGACTATATTTTTTTATCTGCAGCAATCGGGTAATCTTGCATAGGCATCATCATCACGCGTAGTTTCGTTTGCGTGATAACCGGCCTTTGCTATAGATTTTTCAATTTCGTTCAGCGTAGTCATATCTGCATCGAAGCTGACTGTTGCCATTTTCGCGGTAAGATCGACATTCGCTTCATAGATTCCCTCCACCTCGGCAATAGCCTTCTGAACCGTAGCAACACACATCTGGCAGTGGATTGTTTCCAGTTTTATTGTTTCTGTGGTGTACTCAATTGCGGGTAATCCTTCCTGTTCTTGCTGGCTTCCGCATCCAATGATGAAAAGAAATCCAAATACCAGTGTGAATATCGCTAATGAGTTCATAAGTAGGTTCCTTATATTATATGAATAACGCCTAAAATTGTTTTATTTAATAGTAAATGTTGATTTTCACGCACTATCAAACTGAATTCCATAACGATTATGCGTTTCATTTAGTTCCACTTATAATCTTTTTAGAACTTTTCCCGAAACCTATCTGTTATAACGATCAACATATATAATTTATGTATTCGGCCAAAAAAATACAAAAATCCAATAAAAATTAATAATTTAATGATTTTGCAAGAGAAAAAAAATGATCCTGAAAAATATTTTTATGATTTGTTTGTTAGTAACTATACATACTACCAATTCATTTAGTTCTGCTCCGGACGATCATCTTGCGATCGGTGAGCCTGCTCCCGATTTTTCTCTCCCCTATGCCACAATAAACGAAATTGTTTGGGATGGTATTACCCTCTCTGATATAATTGGGGAATCTAATATCGTTCTCGCATTTTATCCGGCAAACTGGAGTAGCGGTTGTACCCAACAACTTTGTAATTTCAGGGATAATTTTTCCTTATTGCAGGAACTCGACGCCACAATACTTGCAATAAGCGGAGATTATGTGTTTTCACACCATGAGTGGGCAAAACAGCAAAATTTCCCGTTCAAATTGTTAAGCGACCATCATCATGAAGTCGGGAAACTCTATGACAGCTACATGGCCGAACGTGGTTTTAACAGGCGAACTGTATTTGTAATTGACCAAAAGGGGCGAATTGCCTATAAAAATATGAATTACAGCGTTTCTGATGAAAGCGACTTCTATGCCCTGAAAGAAGCTCTACGACAACTTTTATAAAAAAAGTTTGAATATATCACCTGTTTTGCAGTATCTTACATATAATATTCATCTGCAAACTATCAACATATACGGAATGTTTACTATGAAAAAAATTATTCTCTGGATATTCTTCGTTATTATATCGATTGGTTATTTCGCTGCAACGACGAATACCGATGAGACCGACATGTCGCTTGTATTGAAAGGTGAAAATCACCTCAAGAATGTCCGGCAGTTGACCTTTGGCGGAACAAACGCAGAGGCATATTTCTCATTCTCACAGGACCGTCTGGTTTTTCAATCAACCCGTGGTGAGTTTGAATGCGATCAGATCTTTGTCATGGATCTCGATGGATCAAACGTTGAGTTAATAAGCACCGGCAAAGGGAAAACCACTTGCGCATATTTTCTGCCGGGCGACAGCTTGATACTGTATTCCTCAACGCACGCGGCATCCGATAAGTGTCCGCCTCCGGTAGATCGATCACGCGGATATGTCTGGAAACTGGAGGATGAATTCGACATCTATCTCGCACGATTAGACGGTACAATCGTTAAAACCCTAACGAGCAGTCCGATGTATGATGCGGAAGCAACCGTATCGCCGACGGGAGACAGAATTATTTTTACGTCTCTACGTGATGGTGATCCCGCTCTGTACACGATGAACCTGGACGGAACAGATCTTCGGAAATTAACCGACAGAAAAGGATACGAAGGCGGAGCATTCTACTCCCTTGACGGTACGAAAATCGTATATCGCGCCAACTACCCGCGCGATGAAGAGGAGCTGGCAGATTATGAACGCCTTATGGAAGAACGTAAGCTCAGACCAATGCGCCTTGAAGTATATGTGATGGATGCTGATGGATCAAATTTAAAACAAGTTACCGATCTGGGGGCTGCAACTTTCGCACCCTTTTTCCACCCGGACGGTAAACGGGTTATTTTCTCATCAAATTACGGAGACCCGGAAGGAAGGATATTCAATCTCTACATTATTAATACGGATGGAACCGGTTTAAAACAGATAACATATAATAATTCATTTGATGGATTTCCTGTGTTTTCCAATGACGGAAAAAGTCTTGTTTGGGCGTCCGGAAGAAATGCACAGGCAACCCGCGAAATCAATGTATTTATAGCCGACTGGTTGGAATAATCATCATAAAAAGGTGTTCGCATGAATCTCAAAAAATATATCCCTGTATATATAATTCTTATCATTACAACGGTTTTGTTTCTTTACAGCGTTGACACAGAGACTTATCGAAATGATAGTATCACCAAAACCGAACTTTCAAAACACGTTTACCATCTCGCATCCGATGATCTCGAGGGACGACGCGCGGGCACTGAGGGAGCATTAAAAGCTGCACACTATATTGCCAATGAGTTTATCTCCTACGGGCTTCTGCCTCATCCCGATGCTGATCATATATCGCATTGGGAAGATTATCTGCAACCGTTTGAATTCGGAGCAGGTGTGGAGATGGGTGAGGACAACAATTTAAGTCTGACTATCGCCGATGAAAGCATGGACTTCGAAGCAGGGAAAGACTTCCAGACGCTTCCCTTCTCTTCGGCCGATTCCGTTGCCGGTGAGATCATTTTTGCAGGATTCGGTATTTCCGCTAAAGACGAGAATTACGACGATTACGACGGTGTATCACTTGAAGGTAAAATCGCTCTGATATTTCAGGGGTCTCCTGATATACAGGACCCGCACGGAATATTAAACCGGTTTGCAACCCCGAGGTATAAAACCATTGCGGCGAGGGAGGCAGGAGCCAGTGGATTAATAATAATCTCCCAACCCGGCGATGAAGAAACCCAGCTCATGCGGTTGGGCACAGATAGAAATCCGGCTTCATCCGGGTTACCGGTTATAAACATCACAACGCAGGTTGCAGATAAACTGCTCGAGAACTCGGGATATACGTCATCTTCACTATACAATAAACTGCTTGAAAGTCGTTCCCCCAACTCGTTTAATTTAAATAATATACAGGCAAGTATTCAAACCGATTTACACCCAATCACTGCAGTCTGTAATAATGTTATCGGCTATTTGCCCGGCAATCATCCGGATAAGAAAAATGAAGTAGTCGTTATCGGTGCTCATTATGATCATCTTGGCCGGGGCGGACAGGGCTCAATGGCACCGAATGAGGAAGCGATCCATTATGGTGCGGACGATAACGCCTCCGGAACTGCAGGACTGCTGGAATTGGCACAAAAATTTGCCGCCCACGGAACTAAGCCTGACCGAAGCATGCTGTTTATTGCGTTTGGGGCGGAAGAAATAGGATTGATCGGTTCCAATTACTATGTAGAAAATCCATACATCCCTAACGAACGAACAACAGCGATGATCAATCTTGATATGATCGGTAACTTGCGAAACCGGGAGCTTATAATCTTTGGGGTCGGATCTTCACCGGTTTGGGAATCTCTGATAGAATCTGTTCCAGGATATGAAAACTTTGAAATAAGAACAAATCCTGACGGATTAGGTCCGAGTGATCACGCATCATTTTACAGAAAGGATATACCGGTACTCTTCTTCCATACCGGACTACACGGGGATTATCATCGACCTTCTGATACGGCCGATAAAATTAATTACGAAGGACTGGAACAAATAGCCGAGTACGTCTATCATATAGCATCCTCATTGGCTACATACGATGATGTTATAGCATTTACGCGGACCGATTCCACCCGCCCGACCGGTACGATGAGAGGCGTGAGAGTCTATGTCGGAACCATGCCCGATTTAGTCGGTGAATCGGGCGGTATGGGTGTGACAGATGTTCGGAAGGACTCACCCGCGGACAAAGCGGGTATCAGATCCGGGGATATCATTATTAAGTTCGGGGATAAGTCGATAGAAAATGTTTACGACTATACGTATGCCTTGGGTGACTTCAGTCCGGGTGATATCGTCACAGTGGTTGTGTTGCGTGATAACGAGAAATTAGCATTAGAGTTAGAACTTGGTACCCGTCAATGATAATTTCAGATGAGTTTACGGGTAACTTCCCTTAATTCATCTTTTGTCAGGAAGCGCTGCAGCATCGGAAAAAGGATATGATTTTCTTTATGGATATGGTTGACCATTAATTTTACGATTGTTCTCGCGATCAGTAAAAATTGTTGTATTGCTTCCTGATTGTTTCGGTTTTGGGTAATGGCGTGTGCCGCTTCCCGGAGTGTCTCAAAGTGACGTGCCAGGTGACGATGATCGTCTCTGAGAGACCGCGTTGGTCCGTCGACATATCTTTCAACAACCGGAAAAAGCGCCTCCTCTTCCCTCCTGTTGTGGACATCGACTTCCTCTTTGATGAATTGCATGGATTGATCAAGTGTTTTCAGCAATTCATCGTCAACCCCATTTTCTTTGATCGATGCTGCGATTTTGTTCAAATTCCGAAGGTGAACAAGAACATCCTCGTGTTCCTGTATGAACACAGCGATCGGATCTATCTGTCGTATTGCCGGTTGAGCCATATACTTGATCAAATCAGTAAATATTAATTAAAGACTATATATTCTGAATATAAGCATTTTTTTAGATCAATTTCAACTGTAATAGCTATCGTTTTATGAATAGGCACCTCGTCGACATTGGATCATTCAATACCTGAAGAACTTTGTTGACGGTTTTGTTGAATTTTTTTCAACGACTCATCTATAAGTTCCTTACGTTCATCAAGGGTTAAACTCCGGTATTCCGGGACTTCGTCTTCGTTTGCTATGATCCATGCCGAGAGATATGCTAATTGCGACACACGTTTAATTTTTTCGATATCAAGTTTATCGGGAGTATCGGTCGGTTGATGATAATCATCATGCATTCCGGAAAAGAAAAACAAAGCGGGTATTTCTCTTCTCAGAAACGGTGCCTGATCGCTGGCAAATGATAACAATCCCACGTTATACAGCAATTCGAACCCTACCAACGTATTTGCCCGTTCAGCAATATTTTTGATATCATGTCCATAGAATCCCCCGCCGACCCATAACAGTTCCGTTTCATTCCGACCGACCATATCCAGATTGATCATAGCAACGGTATTTTCAACCGGTTTGATCGGCTGATAGTTGACATAATGCCGTGAACCGAGCAATCCCATTTCTTCCGCATCGAATGCTATGAACAATAGACTTCTTTTCGGTTGTGATTCCGAAAATGCGCGGGCAACCTCGATCAATGCCGAAGTGCCTGAGGCATTATCATCGGCGCCGTTGTGGATCTGTCCGATTTTGGCTCTATCTAATGCACCGTAATAGCCGTAGCCCACATGATCGTAGTGTGCCCCGATAACAACGATTTCATGTTTATACTGCTCATCACTTCCTTCAAGAAATGCCATAACATTTTGTGTATGCAGCAACTCACTTTCGATATTAATTTCAACGCTCATTTTTTTTCCCGGCAGGTAAAAAGAACGAGGTGTAAGATCATTTTCGATAGCCAATAATATTTCTCTGAGATCCGTGTCAGCATCGTCGAATATTTGATTTGTAATTACTTCATCGATATAAATTATCGGAACCCTGCGGATTTTTCTTTCCGGGATACTGTATTTGCTCGATCTAAAACTATTTATTCTTTGTTCATATTTATATACAAACGGAAGCTCATATTGGAGTCGCGATCCGGTAACGATAAGCGCATGCGCTCCCAG